>NZ_JBXWSB010000042.1:0-33576 GCF_059613205.1 Ruegeria sp. BHSB064 | reverse complement strand
ATATTGAACCTCACACACGTCCCATCGCGAAACCGCGCGCGATGTAGTTGCGGACAAACCAGATGACGATGGCACCGGGGATGATGGTCAACGTTCCGGCGGCGGCTAGCAAGCCCAGTTCATACCCCGCGCTTGATGCGGTGCGTGTCATCACGGCGGCGATGGGTTTCGCCTCAACCGCGGTCAGGGTTTTGGCCAGCAACATTTCGACCCATGAGAACATAAAGCAGAAGAAGGCCGCAACGCCGACACCGGCTTTGATGTTGGGCAGGAAGATCGTCACGAAGAAACGCGGGAAGGAATAGCCGTCGACATAGGCCGTCTCGTCCAGCTCTTTCGGGATACCGCGCATGAAGCCTTCCAATATCCACACAGCCAAAGGCACGTTGAACAGCGTATGCGCGAGAGCCACGGCCAGATAGGTGTCGAACAGGTGGATCGACGAATAGAGCTGGAAGAAGGGCAACGCGAACACCGCTGCAGGAGCCATCCGGTTGGTCAGCAGCCAGAAGAACAATTGCTTGTCCCCGAGGAACCGGTAGCGCGAGAACGCATAGGCCGCAGGCAGGGCGACACAGACCGACAGCACCGTGTTGATTGTCACATAGATGATCGAGTTGATGTATCCCCAATACCACGTCGGATCGGTGAAGATAGTAATGTAATTCTCCAGCGTAAAGGTCTGGGGGAACAGGGAAAAGCCCGACAGGATCTCGTTCGTCGTCTTAAAGGACATCGCCACCAGCCAATAGATCGGTAGCATCAGGAACGCGATATAGAGGATCGGGATAAGGGACCGCTTTTTCATTCCGCGTCATCCTTTGTCATCAGTGTGTAGAAGACCCACGAAACCAGCAGCGTGATGGCGAAATAGATCAGGCTCATCGCGGCTGCAGGGCCAAGGTCGAACTGTCCCAGCGCGATCTTCACAAGGTCGATCGACAGCAAGGTGGTTGAGTTGCCGGGGCCGCCGCCCGTTAGAACGAAAGGTTCGGTATAGATGTTGAAACTGTCCATAAAGCGCAGCAGAACGGCGATGGTCAGGACGGTTTTCATCTTGGGCAACTGGATGTATCGGAACACGGACCATGGGCTGGCACCGTCAATCTTGGCCGCCTGATAGTAGGCATCCGGGATCGATACGAGGCCCGCATAGCACAGCAGCACGACCAGTGACGTCCAGTGCCAGACATCCATCACGATGATGGTGATCCAGGCCGACAGCGGCTGTTGCGTCATGTCATAGTTGATGCCCAGCACGTCATTCAGGAAATATCCCATAAGGCCGATTTTCGGTAGGGTGAAGATGTTCCACATCGAGCCGACCACGTTCCACGGGATCAGCATCGGCAGGGCCATAAGCACCAGACAGACCGGTACCCAGAACCCCTTGCGGGGCATCGACAGGGCCACGATGATACCCAGTGGCACCTCAATAAGCAGGATCAGGAAGGTGAACAGGAACTGCCGCCCCAGAGCGGCCTGAAAGCGGTCGGACCGCAGGATTTGTTCGAACCAGCCCAGACCTTCCCAGAAGAACTGGTTGTTGCCGAAGGTTTCCTGCACCGAGTAGTTGACCACCGTCATCATCGGCACCAGCGCGTTGAACGCGACCAGCGCCAGAACCGGCAGGACAAAGAACCATGCTTTTTGGTTTTCTGTTCTCATTGCGCCCGCTCCTGAGTTGCGATCCAGCCGTCGCGATAGACGCGGGATTGTTCTGGTTTGAATTGCAGGAAGACATGCGAGCCGGGCTCGGGAACCTCATGTTCAGTAACGGCCTTAAGGGCTGTATTGCCCACCATGGCGCTGACGACATAGTGGCGGCCAATGTCCGAAACCTTAGTCACATGTGCCGGGATGCCCGTATTACCGAAGCCCACGTATTCGGGGCGGATGCCCAGATCGGTGCGGCCTCCGTCGCCATGGGTTGGGCCTTCCAGCATGACCTCGTGCCCTTCGAATATGGCGCGGTCGCCTTTGGCCTCGCACGGCAGAACATTCATGCCCGGTGAGCCGATGAAATGGCCAACAAACGTGTGCTGGGGGCGTTCGAACAACTCAACAGGCGTGCCAATTTGTACGACCTCGCCCTCTTGCATCACGACCACTTCGTCGGCGAAGGTCAACGCTTCGGTCTGGTCGTGGGTCACGTAAATCATGGTGGCTTTGACGCGCTGGTGCAGCTCTTTCAGCTTGGACCGCAGTTTCCATTTCAGATGCGGGTCGATCACTGTCAGCGGTTCGTCGAACATGACCGCGTTCACGTCGTCACGGACCAAACCGCGCCCCATCGAGATCTTCTGCTTGTTGTCCGGGCTGAGGCCGCTGGCGCGGGTATTCAGCATGTCTGTGACATCCAGCATCTCGGCAATCTCATCGACGCGGCGTTTGATGGTCGCTGCATCGACGCCCCGGTTTTTGAGCGGAAAGGCCAGGTTTTCGCCCACGGTCATCGTGTCGTAGATCACCGGGAACTGGAACACCTGTGCGATGTTGCGCTGATCCGGGGGCAGCGCCGTCACGTCCCGGTCATCAAATAGGATCCGACCTTCCGAGGGGGTAAGAAGGCCGGATATGATGTTCAGCAGCGTTGACTTGCCGCAGCCCGACGGCCCGAGCAGAGCGTATGCTCCGCCATCGCGCCAGGTCACATCAATTTCTTTCAGCGCATAGTCCTCGGGGCCTTTCGGCGCGGGCATGTAGCTGTGTCGCAGGTTGGAAAGTTTGATCTGTGCCATGTCAGGCCACCCTTTTGCCGTCTTGGCCGAAATACCGGCAATGGGCCGGGTTCATGTAGAAGCTGTGATCCTCGCCGACCTGATAAGGGTGCACGCCAGCAGCCAGAGACACCCAGTCATCCGCCCCATGCCGGAAATGCGCGCTGGAGTCTGAGCCAGACAGTTCCGTCACGATCACGCGGCCTGTCAGTTCTACATCAGCTTCAGACGTACGAAACGGTGTCACTCTGTGCGGTCGTACGGCGACCATGTATTCGCCATCAGCCATATCGGTGACGGCCCATCCGCCACCCCCGGCCAACTGCGCCTGAGCACCGGCTACAGTGATCTGTGCCACGTTGATCGGCGGGTCCGAGAAGACGCGCGCTGCGGCGATGTTTTCGGGGTTGCGGTAAATGTCTGCTGTTGGACCGAATTGGGTCACACGACCATCTTCCATCAAGGCAGTGTATCCGCCCAGCAAAAGGGCCTCTTCGGGTTCCGAGGTGGCGTAAACGACCACTGCGCCGCGTCCTGCGAACAGGTCGGGCAGTTGTTCGCGCAGTTCTTCACGCAACTTGTAATCCAGGTTCGCCAGCGGCTCATCCAGGAACACAGCGCGGCTTTCTTTCGCGATGGCCCGAGCCAGCGCGGTGCGTTGTTGTTGCCCACCCGACAGCTCATGCGGGCGGCGGTGCAACATCGGGCGCAATTGCAGCAGGTTAGCGGCCTCTTCCACACGGCCTTCGATCTCGGATCTCGCCATGCCAGCCACGCGCAGGGGCGAGGCGATGTTGTCGAAAACAGTCATATGCGGGTAATTCACGAAGAATTGGTGCACCAGGCTGATCTGACGCTTCTGCGTGTTCAGCCGGGTCACGTCTTGCCCATCCATAAAGACCTTGCCCGAGGCAATCGGGTCCAGCCCGGCCATCATCTTGATCAGAGAGGTCTTGCCTGATCCTGTCGCGCCAAGCAGCACGTTGAAATGGCCGGTCTGCAGCGTCAGGTTCGTAGGTTTGATATGGATGACGTTGCCAACCCGTTTGGTGGCGTCTTGAAGTTCGATCATGTCCGTGAGTTCCGATCCTTCAGTGCGTTGCACTGGCATTGGGGTGGGGATGCCTGACGCGGCACCCCCGGTTGCTTCGGTTTACTGAGACTGCCAGCGCTGAACCAGTTCGTCATAGTTGACGGTCTGGCCCTGCGGCTTTTCGTTCTCAAGCTTGGCCTTGGGCGATCCTGCTTTTTCCAACCAGAAGGACGGATCCTGCGGTTCGTTCAGGCGTGGGCCACAGCCACCATAGACACCGGCGCTTTCATCCGCGGCCTGCATGCGGGCCATGGTGATGTCCATCTCTTCTGCCAGACGGTCCATCGCCTCTTGCGGGGTGAAGGCACCCGAGTTCACATCACCGATCTGCTGCCACCAGATCTGGGCCAGCTTTGGATAGTCCGGAACGTTGATGCCGGTCGGCGACCATGCCACACGGTCAGGCGAGCGGTAGAACTCGACCAGACCACCCAGCTTGGGTGCGCGCTCCGTGAACGACTCGTGATTGACCGAGCTGTCGCGAATGAAGGTCAGACCCACATGGGATTTCTTCACGTCAACGGTCTTGGACGTCACGAACTGGGCATAGAGCCAAGCAGCCTGAGCACGATCCGAGGGGGTCGATTTCAGGAAGGTCCACGACCCCACGTCTTGGTAACCAACCTTCTGGCCTTCTTCCCAATAGGGGCCATGCGGGCTGGGCGCCATCCGCCACAGCGGCGTGCCTTCGTCATCGACCGTGTTATTGCCTTCGGACTTCGGCTTCACCATGTCAGCGGTAAAGGCGGTGTACCAGAAGATCTGCTGGGCCACGTTGCCCTGGCTGAGCGCGGGCAGCGACTGGTAGAAGTCATAAGACGCCGCACCCGGAGGTGCATAGGCCCGCAGCCATTCATCCCATTTGCGGATCGCATAAACCGCCGCAGGGCCGTTTGCTGCACCACCGCGCGAAACGGATGCGCCAACAGGGTTACAGGTGCCCGCTTCCATGCGGATGCCCCATTCGTCGACCGGAACACCGTTCGGCTCGCCAACGTCACCGGCACCGGCCATCGACAGCCAGGCGTCAGTCATACGCCAACCGAGGTCAGGTGCGCGTTTGCCATAGTCCATGTGGCCGTAGATCGTCACGCCGTCGACTTCTTTCACGTCATTGGTGAAGAATTCGGCGATGTCCTCATAGGCCGACCAGTTGACCGGCACACCCAGATCATAGCCGTACTTTTCTTTGAATGCGGCCTTGTTGGCCTCATCATCGAACCAGTCCTTGCGGAACCAGTACAGGTTCGCAAACTGCTGATCGGGCAGCTGATACAGCTTGCCGTCCGGGCCAGTCGTGAACTGAATGCCCATGAAGTCATCCAGATCCAAAGTCGGCGAAGTTGTCGCCGCCCAGTCACCACCCATCATGTCGGTCAGCGGGTAGGCAAGTTGCAGGCGCGAATGCGTACCGATCAGGTCGCTGTCGTTGACGTAGCCGTCATACAGGTTCCGGCCCGTTTGCATCTGGGTCTGAACGGCCTGAACCACTTCGCCTTCACCGAGGATTTGGTGGTTGACCTTGATGCCGGTGATTTCCTCGAACGCCTTGGTCAGAACCTCGGACTCGTAGGAATGGGTCGGGATGCCCTCGGACAGGACGTTGATTTCCATGCCAGCATAAGGTTGTGCAGCTTCGATGAACCACTGCATCTCGGCCATCTGTTCGTCTTTCGACAGGGTTGATGGCTGGAATTCGTCGTCGATCCAACGTTGTGCTGCGGCTTCGTCGGCCCAAGCAGAACCGTGCCCCGCAATGACGGCAGCCGCCGCCACTGCGGAAAGTAGATGTCTCCGCATCTGTCTCCTCCCAAAGATTATGGTTTCCGGCGGTAACCGGATGCCAGACAGCATCAGCGATTTGTCGCGCATGTGTCAAACTAAATTTTTAGTAATTGACGCTCGGGCATCCGAGAGCGGGTGGAATCGAACTCATTTGCCAAATTGTGAATTCGTTGTAAGCTGGGATTGTTATTACAAAAATTGCCGGTGAACGACGCGGCGCGGTTTGCAAAAAACAACTTGAACCAGCGAGGATGTGTAATGTCCCGAAGCCTGTTGAAGTACACGCGAGTTCTGGAAATTGTGGGGGACACGATCAAGGTTCGGGTGCCGGTCGAAGGCGATGGAAACCCTGCGGTTCGGTTCAACGATCTTGCAGTGATCGAGACCGTAGATGGCCGTAAAACACTGGCGCAGGCGATCTTCATCGACCGGGACGTTGTGACGCTTCAGGTGTTTTCCGGCACCAAAGGAATCTCGACCGAGGCGACGGCGACCTTTCTGGGCCACCCGATGCAAACGCCGTATTCGGCCAACATTCTGGGGCGCGTCTTTGATGGTGCGGGCGTGCCAATAGACGGCGGACCAGATCTGTCTTCTGAACCCCGAATCGACATTGGCGGACCGACCGTGAACCCGGCAGAACGTGCGGTACCCAACAAAATGATCCGCACCGACGTGCCGATGATTGATGTGTTCAACACGCTGGTCGAAAGCCAGAAAATCCCGATCTTTTCGGTCTCGGGCGAGCCATTCAACGCCTTCCTCAGCCGAATCGGTATCCAGGCGGATGCGGATATCGTGGTATTCGGAGGTCTGGGTCTGATCTTTGATGACTATCACACCTTTCGAACCTCGTTCGAGGATGCAGGCGTGTTCTCGCGTACTGTGATGTTCGTCAATCAGGCGATGGACCCTCTGGTCGAGCGGCTGTTGGTCCCTGACATGGCCTTGGCGGTGGCCGAGAAATTTGCGGTGGAGGAGGGCAAGCGCGTGCTGGTCCTGTTGACCGACATGACAGCTTATGCCGATGCAATGAAAGAAGTGGGGATCAGTCAGGAGCGCGTGCCCTCGCAGCGTGGTTACATGGGCGATCTCTATTCGCAGCTGGCACGCAGGTACGAGAAAGCCTGCGATTATGCCAAGGGTGGATCGGTCACTGTTCTGACCGTCACAACGATGCCCGGCAACGACGTGACCCATCCGGTGCCGGACAACACCGGTTACATTACCGAAGGCCAGTTCTATCTGCACTCTGGCGTGATTGACCCGTTCGGCAGCCTGTCGCGCCTCAAGCAGAACGTAATCGGCAAGACCACGCGCGAAGATCACGGGCAGATCATGAATACGATGATCCGTTTCTATTCGGAAAGCCGCGATGCTGCGCAAAAGCAGGCGATGGCGTTTGATCTGTCGGATTACGATCATCAATTGCTGAAATTTGGCGCTCTGTTTCGGTCGCGGTTCATGGACATTAACGTTTCGATCCCGCTGGAGGAGGCGTTGGATTTGGGCTGGAAAACACTGGCCGAATGCTTCGCGCCGGAACAGTTGCTGATGAAGCAGGCTTTGATCGACAAGTATTTCCCAAAGGATGCCGATGGCGCGGTTGCAGCTGAATAAATCGTCGCTGGCCCGCCAGCAGACGCAGCTGAAAAGCTATGAGCGGTTCCTGCCGTCGCTGGACCTGAAGCGACAGCAGTTGATGGCGGAACGGGTGAAGGCACGCGAGGACGTCAAACGCCTTGAGCATGAGGTGAAGGCCCTTGCGCAGCAGGTGGGTGAAAAGCTGCCCATGTTGGCCCAGCAGGGTATCGATCTGGACGGGCTTGTTGAGCTGAGGGATTACAAGGTCAAAGAGGTCAACGTGGTTGGCGTCAAAATGCCTGACCTTGACCGGATCGAAGTTGTCGTGCGCCCCTATTCTGTGTTTGCCAAACCTCATTGGGTTGATGCCGCCGCGCAGTTGTTGCACGACATGATCGAAGCGCGCCTGCGGGTCAAAATCGCCGAGGAACGCGTGCGGATTTTCGACAAGGCGGTGGCCACGATTACCCAGCGGGTCAATCTGTTCGAAAAGGTTCTGATCCCCCGTGCCAAGGCCAATATCAAGAAGATCCGCATCTATCTGAGTGACGAACAGATGCAGGCGGTCGTGCGGTCGAAAATCTCCAAACGCAAACATGCGCGAGAGGTTTTGACATGAGCGTCGCACGTTTGAAGAAGATGTCTCTGGTCGGGCCTGCAACGCACAAGGCGGATACGCTTGAGGCGCTGCAGGACCTTGGCTGTATGCATGTTCTGCCGCTTGTTCCGCCACCAAATGAACCTGAAAAGATCAGCGAGCGTGGTGCAAGAGAAGCGTATAAAGCGTTGCGTTTCCTTGCAGAAGTTCCCGAACCGCGACGCCAGATTCGGCGAGACCCCGATTTTGACATGGACCGCTTTGTGCATGAGGTGACTGACCTCATGCAATGCACACGGCAAACGATGGACCGGCGGGATTTTCTGACGCATCGTATTGCCCAAGTGCGGCCTTGGGGTGATTTGGACTTTCCACCCACGGATGTTTTGGCAGGCAATCGGCTGTGGTTTTATCAGGTGCCACTGAAACACCGTGCAGCTCTGTCAGAACTCGAACCGCCTTGGGCTGTTTTAGAAGAAGATCACCGTTTTCTTTATGCCGTTCTGATCTCGCCCGACGAACCCGACGATGACATTCTTCCGATCCCGCGCACGCATGTAGGCTCGTTGCCCATTCACGAGCTTGAGGCGCAACTGGAGGAAGCCGAAATCGCGCTTGAGGCGCTCGAGGCTGAACGCGTGGCACAAACCCGTTACCTGACCCTGATGCGCCGGAACTTGTCCGTCGCTGAAAGCGCCGCCGAACTGGCCCACGCGACGCAAAAGGTGCGCGACGAAGAGGCGGTGTTTGCTGTGCAGGGGTGGGTTCCGGAAGATCGGGTGGATGCAGTTCTGGATATGGCACACAGCACAGGGTGTGCCGCTTTGATTGAGGAACCGGGCCCGGACGACACACCTCCGACATTGCTGGAGCAGCCCGAAAACCGCAGTGCTGCTGTCGACCTGGCTTTGTTTTATCAGGTGCCCGGCTATCAGGATTGGGATCCGAGTGTCATCGTCTCGGCCTCCTTTGCGATCTTCTTTGCGATGATTGTCGCGGATGCCGGATACGGCGCTGTCATCCTGCTGGGGCTGCTGGCGTTTTGGAAACGGATGGATGGCACAGCCGGTCTAAGGTCCTGGCGTCAGTTCGGGCTGATTGTCTCAGGGGCTACAATTCTCTACGGCATTTTGGTCGGTAGCTACTTTGGAGTTTCTCCATCTGCCGGCTCGATCTGGGCAAAGCTCAAAGTGCTGGGTCTGAACAACTTCGGGGCCATGATGATGGTCTCGATTGTGGTTGGCGTCTTGCATCTGGTTCTGGCAAACGCACTTGCGGCCCGTGCCGCGTGGGGGCAACGCAAAGCGATTGCCAATCTGGGGTGGATTGCTGCCCTGATCGGCGGATTTGTTTTGTGGCTCAGCTATATGAACGGCAAATCACCTGTGCCGGGGTCGGCTGTCCTGATCGTCGGCGTTGTGGCCATTGTCTTGTTTTCCAGTGAGCGGATGATCAAGAAGCCGACAGACTGGATCTGGCGTCTGATTGAGGGCTTGCAAAGCCTTGCCGGAGCAATGGGCGCGTTTGGCGACGTGCTCAGCTATATGCGCCTGTTCGCGCTGGGCCTTGCTTCGGCATCGTTGGCCATCACGTTCAACGATCTGGCCGTGTCTGTCATGCAGGCGCTGAAAGGACCGGGCATACTGTTTGGATTACTGATCCTGATCATCGGTCACGTTTTGAATTTCGCCCTCGCCATGATGAGCGGCGTCGTCCACGGCTTACGTCTCAATTACATCGAATTCTTTAAATGGGGTCTGCCGGATGAAGGCATCGTCTTTCGTCCGTTTGCCCGCAAGGAGGTTCAGGAATGAATGAGCTTGTTCTTACACTGGGTTGGCTGGGCATCTACGCGCCTATGGCGTTGGGGGCTGCGGCAAGCGCCATTGGCTGTTCGATTGCGGGGATGGCCAGTATCGGAGCCATGACAGAAACCGAGGGCGGCTATGGTCGGTTCGTCGGCGTTTCGGCCTTTCCGTCCACGATGGTGATCTATGGGATCGTTATCATGTTTACCCTGAACCGCGCCGTGACGCCGGAAAACGCAGGGGGTCTGTTCGGCATTGGCATCCTGTCGGGCATCGCGCTGATGTATTGCGGTATCTGGCAGGGCCGGGCCTGTGCAGCAGCGATCAACGCCACCAAGGAAAAGCCCGAGATTTTTGGCCTCGCGCTTGCTCCGGCTGCGATCATCGAAGGGTTTGGGGTTTTTGCGTTTGTGTTCGCCTTGGTCATTAGTGCGGGGATCAGCTGATGGCACAGACCGGAGCAATTTCGCATGGCGTTGACGCCCTGATCGACAAGCTGCGCAACGATGGGGTTGCCGCAGGTCAGGCCGAGGCCGAAAAGTTGCGCGCCGAAGCCAAGGCCGAGGCTGCACGTATTCTGGCGGATGCAAAACGCGAAGCTGATGAGTTCAAAAAGAAAGCCCGCACAGAATCCGACAATTACCGGGCGGCGGGTGAGGAAGCGTTGAACACCGCGATGCGGGACGCTGTCCTGACCATGAAGGCCGGTCTGACAGATCGCTTCAAAGAAGATGTTGAACGCCTTGTAACCAAAGAGATGTCGGATCCTGAGCTACTTAAGCAAATGATCCTTGAGGTTGTCGGTCGCGCCAGTGAGGGAGCCAATCTGGACGGCAAGGTTCAGGTCGTTTTGCCCGCCAAGGTCGCCACGCAGGAAGACATCAAGCAAAACGCGGATGACATTCAGTCCGGTAAGCTGACGAAATACGTTCTTGGTCTGACCGCAAAGATGCTGCGCGAGAATGTCGAACTGCACGCGACTGATGACAATCAGGAAGGCATCCGCGTGCGGGCGGAAGATCAGGGGGTGGTTCTGGATCTGACCGACAAGGCGGTGGCCTCATTGCTGATGGAGCATCTGCAACCCCGATTCCGTGCCGTGCTGGAAGGGGTCATCCGCTGAGATGTCAAAGCAGGACGCCTATATCGCGTTGATGTGCAGTCTTCCGGGATCGGAACGGTTGTTTGTTGCCAAACAGCCTCCGCTGTCGCGGATCAGGCTCGAGCGTCGGTTGAAGGCTTTGAAAGCAGAAGATGCCAAGGTCCTGAATGTGCTGGAACACACACTGAGCTGGAGCGCGTATGACATGGATGTCACAGACGTTCAGGCGATCCAGCGCTGTAAACAGGCGTTGAAGGACATCCCACAGCCAACCTTGCGCAAGCTCTTCATGGAGCGCATGGAACTCCGCTCGGTCATTGCGGCATTGCGCCTGAGAAAACGAGGAGAGCCCGCGCCTTCAGGCCCATTCGGCGTCGGACGATGGAGCCGCCATATTCCAGCCCACTGGACAGATCCCACATTCGGGCTGGATACCCCGATGCCGTGGCTGAAAGAGGCGCACCAATTGCTCGAAGACGAAGATCCGCTTGGGCTGGAACGCCTGCTTTTGTCGATCAGCCAAAAGCAACTCAAGCGACATGCAGCCCGCCACATGTTCGATTTCGAGGCGGTCGCGATATACGTCCTGATCTGGAACATTTTTGACCGCTGGGCGCAAAGCAGCGCCACCGAAGCGGCCAAGCGATTTGAAAAACTGGCGCAGCAGGCCATGGCCGACGTTGCCGATATCGATTTTGAGGGAGCAAGCGCATGACAGCCCCAACCTCAGCTAAACAGACATCGACTGCACGGGTCGTCTCGGTTCAGGAAGGGCTTGTGAAAATACAAGCCAACCCGGATGCGACCGGTCAGCCCGGCCAGTTGGTCAAAAACGAGGTGGTTTTCATCCTGCCTTCGCGCCCCGGTCCCGGTGGGCGTCAGGAACGTCTGAAAGCCGAGGTGCTGCGTGTGCGGGGCGATACCGCAGACGTACAGGTCTATGAAAGCACCGACGGTGTGGCCGTTGGCGATCCGGTTGAGCAATCGGGTCAGTTGCTGTCGGTCGAGCTGGGGCCGGGACTATTGGGGCAGGTGTTTGACGGGTTGCAATCACCTCTGCCCAAAGTGGCTGCCGAATTTGGAACCTTCCTGCCGCGCGGCGCAGATGTGGCGCCTTTGGATGAAGTGGCGAAATGGTCCTTTACGCCCTCGGTCAAGGTTGGCGACACCGTAACCGCCGGGGACAGTATCGGGACAGTGCCCGAGGGCCACTTCAGCCACAAGATCATGCTGCCGTTCAATTGGCCCGGCGCGTACAAGGTGGTCTGGGTGCAAAAGGGCGCGGCCACCATCCATGACATTGTGGCCCGTCTGGAAGACGAAAACGGTGGCGAGCATACTCTGACCCTGTCGCAGAAATGGCCGGTTCGACGGCCATTGCCGGAAAACATCCTGAAACGCACTTTGTCCGAGCGCTTGTATCCGACCGAGCCTGTCCTGACCTCGCAACGTCTGATCGACACGTTCTTCCCGATCGCCCGCGGCGGAACCGCCTGCATTCCCGGTCCGTTCGGGGCGGGCAAGACCGTACTGCAGAACCTGATCGCGCGGAACGCACAGGTCGATATCGTGATTGTTGTGGCCTGCGGTGAACGGGCAGGGGAGGTGGTGGAAACCATCGAAGAATTCCCGAAGATGACCGATCCCACCACCGGCGGCAGCCTGATGGACCGGACGATCATCATCTGTAACACCTCATCCATGCCGGTTGCAGCGCGCGAGGCGTCTATCTTCACAGGTATTACTTTGGGCGAATACTACCGGCAGATGGGCTATGACGTTTTGCTGATCGCCGACAGCACCAGCCGCTGGGCGCAAGCCATGCGGGAAACATCGGGCAAGCTTGAGGAAATCCCCGGTGAGGAAGGGTTCCCTGCCTACCTGGAAAGCTCAATCAAAGGGTTGTACGAACGCGCAGGGGCCCTGAAAACCAACGACGGCGATCTGGGCAGCCTGACGCTGATCGGAACGGTTTCACCTGCGGGCGGCAATTTTGACGAGCCGGTGACGCAATCCACCCTGTCGACGGTCAAGTGCTTCCTCGGCCTGTCGTCCGAGCGCGCCTATAAACGCTTTTATCCTGCTGTTGATCCGATGCTCAGCTGGTCTCGGTACTCCGACCAGTTGTCGGATTGGTACGACAAGAACGCCGAACCGGGCTGGACGGATAAAGTGCGCGACCTGATCGCTCTGATCGAAAAAGGCGAACAAGTTGACCAGATGATGCAGGTCACGGGGGAAGAGGGTGTCACGATCGAAGACTTTGTCACCCAGCAAAAAGCGCTGTTTGTTGATATGGTCTATCTGCAGCAGGACGCCTTCGACAAGGTTGATGCGACCGTACCGCTGGAGCGGCAGAAAATGACGTTCAAGCTTGTCTATGACGTCACGCAATCCACGGCGGCCTTCTCGGACAAATCCGAAGTGCGACAGGTGTTTACGCAGCAGACAGGGTTGATGAAGAATTTCCACTATGCGGCGGAAAACACGCCGGAATACAAATCGATCTGGGCTCAGATCGAAGACCTGTGTCGAGAAAAGTTCGGAGTGTAGAGAAGGAAATGGCAGCCCGTAGGGGAATCGAACCCCTCTTTCCAGGTTGAAAACCTGGCGTCCTAACCGATAGACGAACGGGCCATTTGGTAGTCGCACAAGCACAAGTGGCAGCCCGTAGGGGAATCGAACCCCTCTTTCCAGGTTGAAAACCTGGCGTCCTAACCGATAGACGAACGGGCCACGCTGGCTTGTGGAGGGCCTTTTACGGTTTCACCGTGACCCCCGCAAGCGGAAAAATGCAGGGATGTGAAAGTTTTTTGGGCCTCTGACGCAGAGCGTCAATTGGCCTCTGCCGCATCCTCCAGCCGAAGTTGAACGGATTGTCGCCCACCCCATGTGTTCACCTCAAGCCGGCCCGCAAAATGAAAGCGTGCGCCGCCGTGATTTGACAATTTCTCGCCCATAGGGCCGTCAAACGCGCCAAAGGCAATCGCGTCCAGCCCACCGCCCATGCCATCGGCCAGCGACAGCTTCAGATGTGTTTCCCCGACACGTTTGGCAAAGCGCACCTGCAGGTCCGGCAAAGCATAGCGCGGGGCAGGGGCGCTGGCCCCAAATGGCCCCGCCTTTTCAACCTGTTCGATCAGATCAACCGTCGCAGCACCGGGCATAAGCGCGCCATCCAGTTTCAGATCGGCCGGGCCACCCTGACCGGCACCTTGCTTGGCCAGCAACTCGCTCAAGCGTTCCATTGCGGGTTCAAGCTTGTCGCGCATCACGGTAAGACCCGCTGCCATCTTGTGACCGCCGCCCTTGACCAGCAGCCCTTCGGCGGCGAGACGCTGGATTGAAGCCCCCAGATCAACGCCCGAAACCGACCGGCCTGAGCCTTTGCCCTCATCCCCATCAAAGCCAATCACGATAGCCGGGCGGTTGGCGGTTTCCTTCAGGCGAGAGGCGACGATCCCGACTACGCCGGGGTGCCAGCCTTCGCCAGCCGCCCACACCAATGGTGCGTCCAGGCCGCGGTGTTCGGCCTGTTCCATGGCAGCGGCGCGCACTGCGTTTTCAATGTCCCGACGTTCCGTGTTCAAGGCATCCAAACGCTCGGACAAAGCTTGCGCTTCGTGCAGGGACTCTGTGCTCAGCAATCGCGCGCCCAGATCGGCCTGACCGATCCGCCCGCCCGCATTCACTCGGGGCCCCAGAAGAAACCCAAGATGATAGCTGTTCGGCGCGGTGTCCATTCGAGAAACATCGGACAGGGCCACAAGGCCGGGCCGCTGCCGCTGCGCCATCACTTTCAACCCCTGCCGAACCAGAGCGCGATTGGCGTCGATCAAAGGTGCAACGTCAGCCACAGTGGCCAGCGCCACCAGATCCAGCATCGACATCAAGTCCGGCCCCTTCGCGCCGTCTTGGCGCAATTGACGCCCGGCTTCGACCAGCATCAAGAACACCACACCCGCTGCGCAAAGATACCCCAGATCACCGCTTTCGTCTTGTCGGTTGGGGTTTACGACAGCAACGCAATCCGGCAGCGTCTCACCCCCCAGATGGTGATCCAGAACGATAACGTCAGCCCCTTTGGCAGCCGCAATCGGCTCGTGGCTGAGTGTTCCGCAATCGACGCATATGATCAGGTCGTGGCTGGACGCCAGCTCCTGCATGGCAGGCACGTTGGGGCCGTATCCTTCATCGATCCTGTCGGGCACATACAGCGTCGCCTGCAAACCCATCTGGCGCAACCAGACCAGCAGCAGCGCAGCAGAGCTGCCGCCGTCGACGTCATAATCCGCAAATACTGCGATCTTCTGGCGATGCCGAACGGCATCCAGAAAGCGTGCCGCTGCGATCTCCATGTCTTTCATCGCGCGCGGGTCGGGCAACATTTCCTTGAGCTTGGGATCCAGAAAGCCGCGTGCCTCAATCGCGGGCACGCCGCGTCTGGCCAGAACCTGGCACACCGCGCGTGGCAGGTCGGTCTGTTGCGCCATCATCTCGGCAGCGCGTTCTACCTCGGCGCTGGGGCCAACCCAACGCCGCCCCGTCAACGATTGCTCTACCCCAAGAAAACTCATCTCTCGCCTCTTATGCGCCAAGGCCGGACCCTTGCGGACCCGGCCTTTTCATCTTTTCAAAAA
The DNA here is from genome assembly GCF_059613205.1 of Ruegeria sp. BHSB064. Lineage (NCBI taxonomy): Bacteria > Pseudomonadati > Pseudomonadota > Alphaproteobacteria > Rhodobacterales > Roseobacteraceae > Ruegeria > Ruegeria sp. BHSB064. The sequence goes on along the minus strand of NZ_JBXWSB010000042.1, from coordinate 18,246 downwards.
TACTCTCGCCGAAGGCAACGGCGCAAGCCGTTACGCCTTGTCATGCGGCCAAGTCGGCGTGCGATAAGACATGCGGCGCACCGACCCGGTTTTTGACCGCATCAGCAACGTTGTTGTTTCAACCCAGCCCGGCTCTCGCTTGATGCGTGGCAGCAGCGACCCACCGGTAACACCGGTCGCGGCGAAAATCACATCTGCGGTCACCATCTCATCACGTGCATAAACGCGATCCAGATCAGTGATGCCAGCCTTGGCGGCGCGGCCACGTTCGTCATCGTTGCGGAACAACAGGCGACCAAAGATCTGCCCACCCATGCATTTCAGGGCTGCCGCAGCCAGAACACCTTCGGGCGCACCTCCCTGACCCATATACATGTCGATGCCGGTCACTTCGCTTTCCGCGCAATGCATTACGCCAGCCACATCACCATCGGTGATCAGGCGGATCGAGGCACCGGTTTCGCGTACTTCGGCGATCATGGCCTCATGACGAGGACGTTCCAGAATGCAAACCGTGATGTCTGCCGGTTTGCAGTTCTTGGCTTTTGCCAAAGCCTCGACACGTTCGCGCGGGGACATGTCCAGATTGACGACGCCTTCAGGCAGGCCCGGTCCAACGGCCAGTTTGTCCATGTACACGTCTGGCGCATGCAGCATCGAACCGCGTGGACCCATGGCGATCACGGTCAGCGCGTTGGGCATGTCCTTGGCGGTCAGCGTTGTGCCTTCCAGCGGATCCAATGCGATGTCCACTCCGGGGCCGTTTCCGGTGCCGACCTCTTCGCCGATATACAGCATCGGTGCTTCATCGCGTTCGCCTTCACCGATCACCACGACACCGGCAATGTCCAACAGGTTCAGCTGTTCCCGCATGGCGTTTACGGCTGCCTGATCGGCGGCTTTCTCATCGCCGCGCCCCACCAGCGAGGCCGAGGCCAGTGCAGCCTGTTCCGCCACCCTTGCCAGCCCCAGAGACAGCAGGCGGTCGTTGAAATCGGTCTTGGCAGCACTCATTGTTCAGTATCCCTTGGTCAGTAAAGCCGTTTCTTCCGGCATAACTTGCGTTTCATGCAGGCCGCAAGATCAAACCTCTTCAATCCGCAATGCAACAGGCTCACCGGCCACCACGTCCGTGTTGCGGAAACCGTCCAGCGCGACGTTCAGAGCGGCGCGTGTGGTTTTGTGGGTGACGATCAGCACAGGTGCTGTGCTTTCGGCGTGGGCATACTGGCGCATCCGGTCGATCGAAACGCCAGCGTCGCCCAGAATGGCGGCCACTTTGGCCAGAGCGCCCGGTTTGTCCATCAAGCCCAGCCGCAGATAGTATGGCGCAGGCAGTCCAGTAACCGCTGGTGTCGCAGCCTCAAGCGATGTGGCAGGGCGTCCGAAAGTTGGGATCTGAAGTCCGCGTGCCAGATCGCACACATCCCCCATCACGGCACTAGCTGTCGGGCCCTCACCCGCGCCAGGACCGCGCAGCACGACCTGTTCAACCGAGTCGCCTTCGATCACCACCATGTTGGTGCCGCCTTCCAGCTGGCCCAGAGGCGAGTCGCTGGGCACGAGGCAGGGTTGCATGCGTTGCTCAAGCCCGCGTGCGGTGCGCTGCGCCACGCCCAGAAGTTTGATGCGAAAGCCCATATCCTCGGCCTGATCGATATCGTCCAGGCTGATCTGCTGGATACCTTCAATCTCGATCCCGTCGAAATTCGGCTTGGTGCCAAAGGCGATCGAGGCTAGCAGCGCCAGTTTATGCGCTGCGTCGATGCCGCCCACGTCCAGATTGGGGTCGGCTTCCAAATAGCCCAGTTCGGCGCACTCGTCGAACAGGGCGTTATATCCCTGACGCTGGGATTGCATTCGGGTCAGGATGTAGTTGCAGGTGCCGTTCATCACACCCATCACCCGGGTGATCTCGTTTCCGGCGAGACCCTCGGTGAGGGATTTGATCACCGGAATGCCGCCGGCAACTGCGGCTTCAAACCGGATGACACGACCCGCAGCCTCGGCCTGTTCCGCCAGTTCCTGACCGTGGATGGCCAACAGTGCTTTGTTGGCGGTGACAACATCCTTGCCACTGGCCAAAGCAGCCTCGACCGAGGCTTTGGCTGGGCCGTTTTCGCCGCCCATCAACTCGACATAAACATCGATATCGTCGCGTTTCGCCAGCGCGACCGGATCGGTTTCCCAGGCATAGTTCGACAGGTTTACACCGCGATCTTTTTTGGAATCCCGCGCTGACACAGCTACGATCTCAATCGGGCGGCCCGTGCGCGCTTTCAGCACGTCTGCGTGACGGCGGACAATCTTTACGACACCAACGCCGACTGTTCCCAAGCCCGCAATTCCAAGCCGCAGTGCCTGTGTCATGTTGTGTGTCCCTTTCCGCCGGAATCTAACTGTATTCGGATGCTTGTCCGATCAGCGCTGCCTTAGCGGGTTCGGGCCAAGGGTGCAATCCGTCACCGGGTGATTGTGGGGGAATGCCGTGCTTTAGTTGGTTTGCGCGTTTTGCAACGCTTCCGCCTTTTGTGCCAAAGCCTCGCTGCGTTGTGTCAGGTCTTCTTCGACCGCCGAAGCTTCGCTTACAGGATCAACGGGGGCACCAAGAGTTTCCTGCAATGGAACCAGGCGCGGGTAGGGGGCTTTTTTTACTGAAGCCGGTTCGCTTCCTTCCAACTCTGGAAAATCCGCGCACCCGGCACAAAGAAGAACAAGAGGCAGTAATTGCAGCAATTTCATAGGGCACGCTTTTGGTTTCTCGAGCCCCCTTGTGATGCACGTTTTGAAGCCTTCGATCAAGCAGGGTTCTATCTGAACAATTGTTCAGATACTGTGTGGGCATGGCACGAACTCAAGGCTCTCATTCTGACATTACCGGCCCTCGCATTCGCAAGGCTGCGCTGAACCTGTTTGCACGTCACGGTTATGCTGCCGTTTCAATGCGACAGATTGCAAAGGAAGTCGGCGTACAGGCCGGGGCCTTGTACAATTACACGCCAGACAAGCAGAGCCTGCTGTACCGCTTGATGCGGGAACACATGCAAGAACTGCTGTCAGCATTTGGTGATTTGCAGAGTGGTAATGACGCGCAGGAAGCGCTGCGCCAGTTCGTAGGATTTCACATCCGGTTCCATTTACAACGCCCTGATGAGGTCTTCATTGCCTACATGGAGTTGCGAAACCTCTCGCCTGAGAACTTCGCCGAAATTGAAGACCTTCGCAGACAGTACGAAAACGCGTTGGAAAACATCCTTCACGCCGGACAGAAGGCCGGACAGTTTGCAATACCGGACACCAAGATTGCAACGCTTGCTGTGATTGCCATGCTGAACGGTGTGATGACATGGTATCGATCCGGCGGTCGATTGTCGTTGGATGAGGTCGAGCAAATCTATTGGAATATGGTGCACAAAGCGGTGACGGCCTGACAAGGTCAGACCGCCGTTAAGTTAGTGCGCAGGTCGAATGAACGTCCCGTTTCTGAGTTCCCGAAAGGCTTGTTCCAGCTCGGCCCGTGTGTTCATCACAATGGGACCGTGCCATGCGACCGGCTCATCAATCGGGGCGCCAGAGATCAACAGGAACCGAACGCCTTCCGGGCCCGCCTGAACCGTGATTTCATCTCCGGTGCCAAAACGGACAAGGGTCCTGTCGCCCGACATGTCGCGAATGTTGACCTCTTTCCCCGCGACCTCTTTCTCCAACAGCACGCCTGTTGGCTGCGAGGCGTCGGCAAAGGCGGCCTGACCCTGAAACACATAGGCAAAGGCGCGACGATAGGTGTCGATTCGAAACGTCTTTTTCACACCTGCGGGGATCGAGATGTCCAGATATTGCGGGTCTGCTGCAATACCATCTACCGGCCCGGTCTTGCCCCAGAACTCTCCAACAATAACCCGCACGGTCGTGCCGTCGTCATCGATGACTTCGGGAATGTCCTTGCTTTGAACATCCTGATAGCGCGGTGCGGTCATTTTCTGGTCCGAGGGCAGGTTGCCCCACAGTTGGAATCCGTGCATCTGCCCCGAGGTGTTTCCGTGGGGCATTTCCTGATGCAGGATACCAGATCCTGCCGTCATCCACTGCACATCGCCAGCGCCCAATGTTCCGGTGTTGCCCAATGAATCGGAATGCTCAACCGATCCGGCCAGCACATACGTGATCGTTTCGATCCCACGATGCGGATGCCAGGGAAACCCGGCCTGATAGTCCTGCGGCCGTTCATTCCGAAAATCGTCGAACAGCAGGAAAGGGTCCAGTTCGGACGGGTCCTGAAACCCGAATGCACGATGCAGTTTCACACCGGCCCCTTCCATCGTTGGAATGGCCCTGCGTGTTTCCAATGTAGGTCTGAGAGACATGATACCCTCCGGTTTGTTTGAGCAGCATGTAAACTCTGCGCCTGTGCCGTCAATTCGCACGGACAAACCGGACCTGTGCGAATTTGCAGTCCAACCAAACCCCTGTTGTTTCCCGCTCAAAGGGGCTAAATCCAAAGGATCGAAATAGGAGAGTTCCATGCAGGAAGAAGTGCTGGCAACGATTGAGGCATCTTCGCCCAGACGCTGGGCCGGGGTAGGGATGCTGACAACGGTTGGGGCGCTGGTAACTTATGTTGCTCTGGCTTCTCCGCCCGAGCCGGTCTGGCAGGCGTTCCTTTTCGCCGTGGGTGGGGCTTCCCTGTGGCTGGCGTATCGTGTCTGGCACGCGACACAGGACCGTATCGAATTGACCCGTTCCGAGTTGCGCACCGGGTCGGGACAGATAATTGCAAAAGTCGAAGACATCGAAACCGTTGATCGCGGCGTGTTCGCGTTCAAACCGTCAAACGGTTTTCTGGTTCGGATGCGTCACAAAGCGTCAAACAAATGGGCGCCGGGTCTTTGGTGGCGACTGGGACGTAGAGTGGGCGTGGGCGGCATGACAGCTGCCGCCGAGGCCAAGTTCATGTCAGAGGCTTTAAGCGTTATTCTCGCAGACGAAGGGCGTCTTGGCTAAGTTGCATGCCACTTCGTTTGTGAAGCGGGGACGCGTGAAAATAAAGTTTTCAAAGGTAATTCCGGTCGCAAAATCCCAGCCGGGTCTAAACGTCGGAATGTACTCGTTGGATGTCTCGACCAGAATGAGCGTATCCTGATTGGGCATCGGCGGCAGACGAGATTCAAGCGCATCGACGTTGTCGTTGTTCCATTCTTCTTCAAAACCGCGCACGGTGGACCAACGCACGTAGTGACGATCATCATCTTCGTCAAAAACAATGAGCGAAACCCGCATTTTCATCTCTGACCGATTATTGATCATCTTGCTCGCTAAATCATGAAGCGAGTCGAAGTACTTATCAGTTACGGCCTGAGTTTCACGCGAGATAAGGTCGCTGATCGTATAAGCGGCCTTCAGATTAGACGCACTTTGGCGAAATCCTTCAAAGGCGGTGAAAGTGAAGGTGATCGACCATAGCATAAGCGGGAAGATCATCAGCGCTTCAACGGACAGAATACCGCTTTCGTCTTTTTTGAAGGCTTTTATGCGGTTTTTTGCGTTTCTGAATACAGACATAACTTTACAGCGGCTCCTGTACAAATGCCGTTGTCGCAGTGACTGCATAGTGGCCGGAATCATCTGGAACCACTTTTGCAATGGCCGACGCTTCAAGAAGTGGATCAATACGCAAGCAAGCACGCAAGATCATTAACTCATTGGATTGCCCGCTTTTAAAGTCGAGCACAGGTTTTGGATCTTCAGAACTGTCAGTGCAGGGCACCTTCTCGGAAAGCACAATCCCTTCGAAGGCATTTTGCTGGATCATCTGCAGCCGCAGATTAGCTGCACAGTCTTTGATGCCGGAGACGTCGCAAATCCTTGTTTTTATGTCGTCATGGTTCCAGTTGGTGCCTGTACCCAAACGAATGTCCCGCACAATCAGATCGACTCCACGTTCCAGCGCGGCGTGACGCATAGTGATTATGGACAGCTCTGCACCAGCGACAAGAAATGCCAGGAAAAACGGGACAAGCATGACGAATTCAATCGTCGCGCTCCCTGTCTCGGACCGCCGGAACGGACCGAGCTTTGACATAGTTCTACGGATCATTGGGTCAGCCTCAGTTTATGAATGGAAGAGGCGATAGATTCGAACGCTTTTTCCAAGTCGAGACCGCTAACGTCATAGACGTGACTTGCAGAGCTTGCACAGTCTTTAAGTGTCCGGAAGCCGCTTCTGGGCGCTTCAAATGCGATCCCATAGACGATGACCCCCTGGTCTTTCGCTGCACCGCAGACATGCTTGGTGTGCTGGTTTTTCGCTGAAGTTTCCACTTTCGAGAAGGCTTTGGAATACCACTCCGCCCAAGCGCTGGCTTGCCAGTAATAATTGTATCTAGCGTTCCAGGCCAGTGACGTGCGGTTAAACAACTCGGGGTAGGTTAGTCTCACTGCAGTCCCGGTTTCTTCGTTCAATTCCGTCTCTGGTTCGGGGTTTCCAAATGGATGGTCCTCCCAAACGTTTTGCTGTGGCCAGAAATAGTTCGGGCGGCCTTGAGAATGATAAACCGTATATTCGCCGGCTTCCGCATTGTACCAAACATCCGAATCACCTTCGCGCAACGAAGGATTAAGCATGTATTGGTCGGTGTTCTGACCATCTGTCATGACAATAATAATTTTCAGGACGTCCGAGTCGTAGTCTGTCGGGCGATCTGAAAACTTGCCGGGCACAATCGTCGACGGCGCATACAGCGGGTCTGTTTCTGTCGAGAGTTGCTGTACAATTGGCCGTGTGCTCGGATCCAAGAGGGCAGAACCCCATTTCACTCCGATATCGATTGACGTATTTCCTCCTGGCGTAAGTGATTGAATTTGGCCAAGAAGCTTGTTCATGTTGTCCGTCACCGGGGTGATTTCGCTGCCTGCGCGGACAGGACATACTGGCAGCGAGATTGAACCTTCAGAATAAGTGAAGGGATCAAAATGCGCTGTACGCTCCAACCTGTCATTCACCTGCAGGTCCGCATCGCTGTACTGTTCTGGAATAAAGTTCACGCAATGCGAATAGCTGTGCTCCTGCGTTACGTTGGTAAACTTGTCCAGAATTGTAGCGCCAGCGTTCACTTGTGTCGCATAAGGAACAATCGAAATTGAAATCTCACCCTGGCCGCGTTCAGCCAGCATGAGACGGACGAATTCAGACGCCGCCTCGCGCAGCACTGCTATTTTCGATTCTCCGGGTGTCGCGGACGCACGAGACATCGAACCTGAAATATCGAGGACCAGAGAAATCTCTACCGCGCCGATTGATTCTTCGGCCGCGCTGTTGGCTCTCATACCCAGCTCTGTGACTTGTCCAAACCGCAAATAGCGCGTTGGCATGACCGCCTCAGCCGTCGCTGTCACGGTTCTGGAGCCAAAACCCTCGACGACGGTTGTGACAGCATCCAGGTTGCCCAGCCCAGCTTTATCCATGTAGGCATCGACAACTTCCTTGGCGGGAAGTTTCTGATCGAGGTCAGCTGCCGCCAGAACGGCGCGGTCCAATGTGGACTGCAAGCTCGCGCGGTCGCGTTCATATTTCATGAAGTCCATCGACATGCCCGTTATGGCGAGCATCAGGATCAGCATGAACAAAACAAAAATTGTAAATGTGCCGTCTTCTTGTTTGGCAAATTTACGGATATAGGAAGGCTGAAGCTTAGGCGACGAGCCGTTCTTCTGAAGCGAGAATGTTTTCATATTGATGTCTCCGCTCCGCATTTTCAATTATGCGGCCAAGAAAAGAACTTTGCGTTAACGATATTCTTCAATCGTGGCGCGAATTAGGCAAAAAAGGCTTGGTTTTGGCCTTTTTACGCGCAATCCGGCTATAAAACCTGCCGCCAAGACCGATCTGTCAATGAAATGAAAACAATTCGTTAAGGATTGAGGTGGTAGGCCGACTCATCTCCTGACGTTGACGTGTTTGTTAATGAAATGATGAAAAAAAGTGCATTGTTTGATTGCAGCCTGACGCAACTGGTGCGACAAAAAGTCATGACGTTACGTCTGGTACCGATACGGAGGATTGTATGACCGGCATCAAAGAACCCAGCTTTCGTGAGAGTGTTGACTTGATGTTCAACAGGGCGGCGTCCCTGATGGACCTGCCGCCGGGGCTGGAGCAAAAGATCCGGGTTTGCAACGCCACCTATACCGTTCGATTTGGTGTGCGGCTCAGGGGGGAAATCCATACATTCACCGGATATCGTTCTGTGCACTCCGAACATATGGAACCTGTCAAGGGCGGTATCCGCTATGCTCTGGCTGTGAACCAGGACGAAGTTGAAGCGCTGGCTGCGTTGATGACTTACAAATGCGCGCTGGTTGAAACGCCGTTTGGCGGATCCAAAGGCGGTTTGTGCATCGATCCCAGAAAATACGAAGAACATGAGATGGAGCAGATCACCCGGCGCTTTGCCTATGAACTGGCCAAGCGTGACCTGATCAACCCGTCCCAGAACGTCCCGGCCCCCGATATGGGAACGGGTGAGCGTGAAATGGCCTGGATGGCGGACCAATACGCGCGGATGAACACCACGGACATCAACGCGCGCGCTTGTGTAACCGGCAAACCTCTGAACGCGGGCGGCATTGCCGGACGGGTTGAGGCGACGGGACGCGGCATCCAATACGCGCTGCGCGAGTTTTTCCGCCATCCGGAAGACGTGCAGAAGGCGGGCCTGTCTGGCAAGCTGGACGGCAAGCGCGTTGTGGTGCAGGGGTTGGGCAATGTGGGCTACCACGCGGCCAAGTTCCTCAGCGAACAGGACGGATCAATCATCGTTGGCATCATCGAATGGGACGGTGCGCTGTATAATCCCGAGGGCATCGACGTTGAAGCGGTCCGCCAGTGGATCGTCAAACATGGCGGGGTCAAGGATTACCCCGATGCGACCCACTCGGCCGAAGGTGGAAGCGTGCTGGAAGCGGAATGTGACATCCTGATCCCGGCTGCACTGGAAGGTGTCATCAACCTGTCCAACGCCGAGCGGATCAAAGCGCCTTTGATTATCGAAGCGGCTAACGGGCCGGTGACGGCAGGTGCGGATGAAATCCTGCGCAAGAAGGGCACAGTGATTATCCCGGATATGTATGCCAACGCTGGTGGTGTGACCGTTTCTTACTTCGAATGGGTCAAGAACCTCAGCCATATCCGCTTTGGCCGGATGCAGCGGCGACAGGAAGAAGCGCGGCATGAGTTGATCGTGAGCGAATTGGAAAGGCTGGACCGCTATCTGGGCGACGCCTGGACGATGTCACCTGACTTTAAGACGCAGTACCTGAAAGGGGCTGACGAGTTGGAGTTGGTTCGGTCCGGTCTGGATGACACCATGCGCATTGCTTACCAGTCGATGCGCGAGGTTTGGCACAGCCGCGACGATGTAGAGGACCTGCGCACAGCGGCCTATATCGTGGCCATTGACCGCGTTGCGAAAAGCTACCGCGCCAAAGGGCTCTGACGTCAACAGGTGGGGCAGGTCGGCTGCCCCACTCTCAAGCTGTTCAGCGGTGCCAGGTGGCAAAAAGGATTATGGCAGCCGGGGACTCAGGCAGGTAAGCTGCCCGAAAGAAACGAATCCGGGAGAACCCCATGTTGCGTATCGCCATCGTCGCGGCCTTGCTTGCCACCCCTTCACTGGCTCAGGACAGCGCCGAGCAAAGCTGTAAATATCAGGCCGATGTGGTGGCCGCGATCCAGAAGGCCCGGTTGGACAGAGTAAAAGAGCGCGACGTCGCACAGGCGATTGCGGATAGTTCACCAACCTGGCCCGAGAACTATAATGCGGCCATTCCGCTGATTACCCCCTGGGTTTATGAGCAAAAGATGCGCGACGTGCGCAAGAAAGATCTGGGTGCCGCGTGGTTGGAGCTGTGTCTGCAGCAATAATCCACAGTTACGCCAATTCCTTGTGGATAAGCCCGCGCCGTCCCCTTGGCGCGGGTTTTCATTTCTGGCAGGTTTGACCAATGTCTTTGCCCCCCGGATTTCTGGATGAGTTGCGCACCCGGCTAAGCCTGTCTCAGGTCGTCGGGCGCAAAGTCATGTGGGATCAGCGCAAGTCCAATCAGGGCAAGGGTGATATGTGGGCCCCATGCCCGTTTCACCACGAAAAGACGGCTTCGTTCCACGTCGATGACCAAAAGGGATTTTATTACTGCTTCGGCTGTCATGCGAAAGGCGACGCAATCAGCTTTGTGAAAGAGACCGAGAATGTCTCGTTCATCGAAGCGGTTGAGATTTTGGCGCGTGAGGCTGGGATGCCCATGCCCGCCCGTGATCCCAAAGCGCAGGAAAAGCAGGACCGCCGGTCGCAATTGGCAGAGGTGATGGAGCAGGCAGTGCAGTTCTTCCGCCTGCAACTCAAGACAGGGGCAGGCGCGCCTGCACGTGATTACCTTGCAGACCGAGGGCTGGATGCACAGGCGCTGGATCGGTGGGAGATCGGATTTGCTCCGGACGGCTGGCAGGCGCTGTGGGATCATCTGCGCGGAAAGAACGTGGCCGAGGATCTGATCCTTGGGGCAGGGCTGGCCAAGCCCTCTAACAAGGGAAAGAAGCCCTATGATACCTTCCGCAATCGTATCATGTTCCCCATCCGCGATCCGCGCGGACGGTGTATCGCCTTTGGTGGGCGGGCGATGGACCCCAATGACAACGCCAAATACCTGAACTCGCCCGAGACCGAGCTGTTCGACAAAGGGCGCAGCTTGTACAACCATGGCCCTGCGCGGCAGGCGGCGGGGAAAGGGCAGCCGTTGATTGTGGCCGAAGGGTATATGGACGTGATCGCACTGGCCGAGGCCGGATTTGGCGCGTCGGTCGCGCCCTTGGGCACGGCGATCACCGAACATCAGTTGCAATTGCTCTGGCGCGTTTCCAACGAACCGATCATTGCGCTGGATGGCGACACGGCAGGTCTACGCGCTGCGATGCGGGCGGTTGATCTGGCATTGCCGCTGCTTGAAGCGGGTAAATCCCTGCGCTTTGCGCTGATGCCCCAAGGCAAAGATCCCGACGATTTGTTGCGGGCAGAAGGGCCAGGGGCTGTGCAATCAGTATTGGAAAGCGCTATTCCGATGGTCAAACTGCTGTGGCAGCGTGAGACCGAAGGGAAGGTCTTTGACAGCCCCGAGCGCAAGGCTGCGCTGGACAAGTCGCTGCGGGACAAGATCAAGCTGATCCGCGACCCCTCGATTCGGTCGCATTACGGGCAAGAGATCAAGGATTTGCGCTGGCAGCTTTTCCGCCCTCAACGCCAGCCGCAGAACCGACAGTGGCAGCCACGTGGCAAGTGGCAGCCCCCACAGAACGCCACGCCGGGTGCGCGGGCTTCTTTCCTGGCATCGTCCGAGACCGCTGATATCCAACTGCGCGAGGCGGCTATTCTCGCCATTTCCATCCTCAACCCACAGGTCGTTATTCAGTTCGAGCATCAGCTTGAGGATATGGAATGTCTCAACCCCGAGTACGCTGCCCTGCGGGACGCGATTCTGCGTCACGCGATTGATGACCCAGACCACCTGAAAGACCACATTGTCGATTCTTTGGGCCCCCAGCCCCTTGAAAACCTGCTGGCCCTTCGCCATGTCGCAGTGATCCCCTGTGTGAACAAACCGGGCGACGTTGAAAAGGCCGAGATGACACTGGCCGAGGAACTCGCAAAGATCAAAGCGCTCCGGGGGTTGGATGCTGAGATAGCCGAAGCGGCGGAGGAATTGTCTGATCTGGCCGATGAGGCGCTGACATATCGGCTGGCGCAAGCCGCCGAAGAGCGCAACCGTACAAGCCGCAGCCAGAACGAAGACAGGGCCGTATTCGACATCGCCGACAATGGTGCGCGAATCAACCGCGACGAGAAAGACGCGTTCGAGGCAATCATGTCCGGTATCAAATTCGAGCGGAAACGCCGGTAAAGTGGTGTTTTCATAAGGCACTGGAAAAGAAAAACGGGTAAACGGGTGGCCGAATCACTTCTACGCGCTAATGATTCGGTTCAAACGAATCACCCATCCCTGCAGGAGCATTGAATGGCCGCCAAAGACACGACCGAAGATCGCAAATCCGAAGAGCAGGAACAGGAAATCTCGCTGGACATGAGCCAGGCCCAGGTCAAGAAGATGATCGCCGAGGCCCGCGAGAAAGGTTACATCACCTACGATCAGCTCAATCAGGTTCTGCCGCCTGATCAGGTCAGCTCGGAACAGATTGAAGACGTTATGTCGATGCTGTCCGAGATGGGCATCAACATCATCGAAGATGAAGAGGCCGAAGAGGAAGAGAACAAGGGCTCGACCGAACTGACAACAACCGAAAGCAACCGTGAAGTTGCTTTGGCTGGGGCCGCCACAGAAAAACTCGACCGCACGGATGACCCTGTCCGCATGTATCTGCGCGAGATGGGTTCGGTTGAACTGCTGAGCCGCGAGGGCGAAATTGCTATCGCCAAGCGGATTGAAGCGGGTCGGAACACAATGATCGCTGGGCTGTGCGAAAGCCCGCTGACGTTCCAGGCGATCACCATTTGGCATGACGAATTGCTGTCCGAAGACATTCTTCTGCGCGACGTTATCGATCTGGAGGCCACATTTGGCAATCAGATGGACGAAGACGGCGATGTGGAAGAGCCTGTGGTCGACACATCCGCAGTGCAGGCAGCCAAGCCCGCAAAGGATACCGGCCCCGAGCTGGATGCTGACGGCAACCCGCTGAACAATGACGATGACGACGATGATGACGATCAGGCCAACATGTCGCTGGCCGCGATGGAAGCGGCGCTGAAGGATCAGGTTCTGACCACGCTTGAACGCATCTCGACCGATTTCTCGATGTTGTCGGAAATGCAGGATAGCCGGATTTCGGCCACCCTGAACGAAGATGGCTCGTTCAGTGAAAAAGACGAAGAAACCTATCAAAAGCTGCGCGCCGAAATCGTTGAGCTGGTGAATGGTCTTCACCTGCACAACAACCGGATCGAAGCGCTGATCGACCAGCTTTATGGTATCAACCGCCGCGTCATGTCCCTGGACAGCGCGATGGTGAAACTTGCCGACCAGGCTCGCATCAACCGCCGTGAGTTCATCGAAGCCTACCGCGGTCGCGAACTGGATCCGAACTGGTTGTCCGAGATGGCTGAAAAGCCGGGCCGGGGTTGGCAGATGTTCATCGAACGCTCAACCGCCAAGGTCGAAGAGTTGCGCAACGACATGGCTCAGGTCGGTCAATATGTGGGTCTCGATATCTCTGAATTCCGCCGCATTGTGCAGCAGGTTCAGAAGGGTGAGAAAGAGGCGCGTCAGGCCAAGAAGGAAATGGTCGAGGCCAACCTGCGTCTGGTGATCTCGATTGCCAAAAAGTACACGAACCGTGGCCTGCAATTCCTTGATCTTATTCAGGAAGGTAACATCGGCCTGATGAAGGCCGTGGACAAGTTCGAATACCGCCGTGGCTATAAGTTTTCGACCTATGCGACCTGGTGGATTCGTCAGGCGATCACGCGGTCTATCGCGGATCAGGCCCGCACGATCCGTATTCCGGTTCACATGATCGAAACGATCAACAAGCTGGTTCGGACCGGTCGTCAGATGCTGCACGAAATTGGTCGCGAACCGACGCCGGAAGAACTGGCCGAAAAGCTGCAAATGCCGCTTGAGAAGGTGCGCAAGGTGATGAAAATCGCCAAAGAGCCGATCTCGCTGGAAACGCCGATCGGCGACGAGGAAGACAGCCAACTGGGCGATTTCATCGAGGACAAGAATGCTGTACTGCCGCTGGACAGCGCCATTCAGGAGAACCTCAAGGAAACGACCACACGGGTTCTGGCCTCGCTCACCCCGCGTGAGGAGCGGGTTCTGCGGATGCGTTTTGGCATCGGCATGAACACCGATCACACTCTGGAAGAAGTCGGCCAGCAGTTCAGCGTGACCCGCGAGCGTATCCGCCAGATCGAGGCGAAGGCGCTGCGCAAGTTGAAGCACCCCAGCCGGTCACGAAAGCTGCGGTCTTTCCTGGATCAGTAAATTCAAAGGCGCCTCACACGAGGCGCCTTTTTCCTTTGGCCATCACATTGGCCTGTTCTCTCATCACATTGGCGGGAATTCACACGGAACGGGCGCGGCCGTTTTCTATATCGGTCCTGTCCACTCATGGGACGGGGCCGGGGCGAGGCTTTAGGGCCGATGACCCCCGGTCTTACGTTCGAATGGGATGTTCGACGCGGGTCTTGAAGGCGCTTGGCGGTTGCCCGGTCCAGCGTTTGAAGGCAGTCGAGAAGGCGGCCTGATCCGCATACCCCAACGAAAACGAAATTTCTGACAAAGACATCCGGTTGTTCAGAAAGGTCTGGGCCAGATCACATCTTAGGTCGTCCACGATGTCGCGATAGCTTGTACCTTCTTCCTTCAGGCGGCGGCTAAAGGTTCGCAAGCTCATCCCAAGCTCAGACGCAATGGCCTCGGCCTGCGGTATGGTGCCGGGCAGAGATTTAGTGATCATCCCTTCGGTTCGCGCGCGGATCGAATGGTTTGGTTTCGCACATTCGGCCAGCAGACGTTCACCATATTCCAGAAGATGTTCACGCAGTTTGGGGTCATAGGTGGGAACCGGCAGCTCCAACGCTGAGAGGGGCAGCACGATCTCCATTTTTTCCGAGCCAAAGATCACCGGAAAACCAGCAATCTTTTCAAAGCTTTTGGCATGATCCCCGACCTTGTGTTGAAACCGAATTTCAATCGGTTGCAGGTTGATCTGGGTCAGATTGCGCATTCTTGCCAATGCGGCAAAGATCAGAAATTCGGTACGTCGATGATAGCGCGCAAATCCAGCATCTTTCCAATCAGCTTCCAAAGCAGCAAAGTTGCCTGCGACGCGCAGACTGAGCGCGATAGCCGGGTCAATAATCCCGTGAAAACGTGAAAGATTCTCCATCACCTGTTTCAGGTCTCTGGAATATTTGCTGATATAGGCCGTCACGGTGGACGCCGAGGTGACCTCAAGCCCGGTGCGGGCCGCAAATGTTATGTCTTTGGTGGCGTCACAGGCATACCGGATGAAGAGGGCTTCTTTCTGAATGCTGCATGTCTCAATCGGGGGGGCGATGTCTTGCGGCTTCAGTCCGGTTTGGTTCAGAACAGCCCGAGACATGTTCGCATTGCCACTGTAGCGATCCAACGCCTGAACAAAGAAATGAAGACGGCCAACATCCACGTCCATCGCAATAACAATACCTTAGGATTACAAAACCATAGGCAGCATATCATAGAATTCTGTGAGGCGATTGTGATTTTCGCAGACCTGTAATCTTCGATGGCAGAATCCCGCAAGGAATTGACCGGACCTCACATGACCATCACCGTCTGAACGCCCAGATATGGCGTGTTGCCGGGTTAGCACCTTTATGGGGATGAGGTCAGAGCCTTCGGAGAAATCACCACTTTCCGCTCAGCGCTCCCCGGCACGCTCCCTTTCGCAGATGTCGCATTGTTCCGAGGCTGAAGATTTGCCACCATTCTGGCAAAGCGGAGCCTCGGGTGCCAAGGACGTGCGAGAAAGTGATTTAAGTTCAGTATTCTATGGCCCGAACCTGATTGTGTTCGACGGCGAATGCGTCCTGTGTTCGTGGTTCTTCAAGTTCATGCTCAGACATGACAAGTTGCATCGTTTTCAGTTCGCAACTGCGCAATCTCCGCTTGGGCAAAAGCTCTACCAAAAGCTTGGTTTACCGACACAAAACTTTGAAACCAATTTGGTAATCGTCGATGGGGTGATCTATCAGCATCTGGATGCGTTTGCTGCCGCCATGCGTCAATTGCCGGGAATGTGGAAGCTTTTGTCGGTCTGCCGCTTCCTGCCCAAAGCGCTTAAAGTTCCCGCTTATCGCCTGATAGCACGGAACAGGTTTAATCTTTTCGGTAGATCCAGCACATGTCTGATGCCGGGAAACGACGTTAAAGCGCGATTTGCGAGCGACGGCTATTGATGTCAAAAGACCCGTTTTTGCAAGCCTTGGGGCCAATCAATAACATGCCCAGTGCGGTCCATTGCCTGCACAGCTCAGAAGGTCAGTATTCAGGCCAATGTGATGTCGAAAGAGGTACTGGTCGTCTTGCCATGATTGCAACTTACCTTGCCGGGTTTCCGCCCGGGGGGAAAGATGTTCCCGTTTCTGTTGCAATAAATGGGAATGACGAAACCTATACATGGACCCGCGACTTTGGCGGCCATCGCACCACTTCACACCTGACCTACGACGCATATCGGAACTGTGTTCGAGAAAAATTCGGAGTGATTTCCGTTTGGTTGCGGCCCTGTCTACGAAGCGATGTGCTGTACATTGAAATTCTTCGTCTGACCGTTTTCGGTATTCCATTGCCCGCTTTTGTACTGCCGCGTTCGAACACGCGTGAATGGCAGGATGCGCAAGGTCGGTTCAGGTTTGACGTCTCGGCCAAGGCACCGGGCCTGGGATTGTTGATCCGGTACCGGGGTTGGCTCACGCCAGATCACACAATGCGCGGGGCGGACTGAATTGATCGTGAGGGGCACTATGCAATGCATAAAGCTGGACTAACCTATTTGGGACACACAATCAGGGAAGATTTTATGATGAAAAAGCTATACACACTTGCTGCGTTGGCGACTGTTGCTTTCAGTGCTCCCATGACGGTGGATGCAGCGCCAAACGGGTATCGCACCGAACCGATTAACGCCACTGATTTCGAGGTTATCCCACGTGGTGATCAACGCACTGAAGGCTATTGGTGCGCCGCAGCCGATTATGCACGCCGGACATTGGGGTTGGGCTGGCAAGATCGGATTTACGTGTTGCGCGGATATGGGCCCAGTGTCACCACAGGCCGAAGAACGGCAGTTCAGTTTTCGATCAAAGAACCTCAGTCCGTTGATGTGCAGCCCAGCAGCTTTATTGCGTTTGGATTTCAGCCTGGCAACAGCGAATCTGTACAAGGTGCGAACGCACGGTGTAATTATCGGCCGTTCTTCAACAGCTGATACATCACCGGGGTTGCCAGAATGCAAACTGAATTCGTTGTAAACACCCAAGGACCGGGGCTTTACGAACTCACGTCTGATGTGCAGAACTGGCTTGCTCAGGGGGCGGCGGCCGATGGCGTTTTGACGCTGTTTGTCCGTCATACCTCCTGTTCCCTGCTGATCCAGGAAAATGCTGACCCCGAAGTTCAAACGGACCTGCAAGCTTTTTTTGAGCGGCTTGTGCCACCATCTGACCATCCGGCCATGTCGTACCTGCGTCACACTTACGAAGGGCCGGACGACATGCCTGGGCATATCAAAGCCGCGCTTTTGCCGGTTTCGTTGTCGATCCCTGTTTCGCAGGGGGGGATGGTTCTCGGGACCTGGCAGGGGATTTATCTGTTCGAGCACCGCACTGCACCGCATCAAAGACGTGTCGCCGCGCATCTGGCCTGACCCTTTATCTAGCGGTTGAAAATTCCGACTACCCAAACCCTAGCGGCTGCCCTATAGTTGTGGATAAGTAAGCCGCAGCGCTTACAAAAAGAGGCCGAACATGGGACGAGGAGACGGCGGATGCGCTGCCCGTTTTGCGGAAATATCGACACTCAGGTGAAAGATTCACGCCCGGCAGAGGACCACGTGGCAATCCGCCGACGCCGGTTCTGCCCGGCCTGTGGTGGGCGGTTCACAACGTACGAGCGTGTGCAACTGCGTGATCTGGTGGTCATCAAAACCAACGGAAAACGAGAGGATTTCGACCGCGACAAGCTGGAGCGATCGATCCGCATCTCTATGCAGAAACGGCCTGTTGATCCGGAACGGATCGATCAGATGATCTCGGGCATCGTGCGTCGGCTGGAAAGCATGGGCGACACCGATATCCCGTCTAACAAGATCGGTGAGATTGTCATGGAAGCTCTGGCGCGGATCGATACCGTCGCCTATGTTCGCTTTGCGAGTGTGTACAAGAATTTCCAGGCGGCCGATGATTTCGAGGAGTTTGTCCACGAACTGCGCCCGCCGCAGCCTCCGACGGACGAGTGACCGAAACAGATAAGCGATTTATGGCGCTGGCCCTGTCATTAGGGCGGCGCGGTCAAGGGACGTGCTGGCCCAACCCGGCTGTCGGGTGTGTTGTTGTGCGCGAAGGCCGCATTGTCGGGCGTGGCTGGACACAGCCCGGAGGACGTCCTCATGCCGAGACCGAGGCGTTGGCCCAAGCC
>NZ_JBXWSB010000041.1:0-33667 GCF_059613205.1 Ruegeria sp. BHSB064 | reverse complement strand
ATTGTCCGTGCACAATGGCAGTGGCGGGGCCGTAAACCGTGTGCCTTTTTCTGTACAAACAGTCTCTAACGCTGCACGAATGGCAGAATTTGCCGCGACGCCTCCGGCTACGGCAATGACAGGTTCAGAAGGGTTAAGTTCCAGATACTGGTCCATCGCGCGTCGGGTTTTTTCCGCCAACGTGTCCACAATCGCCTGTTGGAACCCGGCACACAGATCGGCGCGGTCCTGACGCGTCAAGCCACCCTTTTCAGCGACGATCTGGTCGCGCATCCGCATCAATGCCGTTTTCAACCCCGAGAAGGACAGATCACAGCCGGGCCGGTCCAGCAGCGGCCGGGGAAAGCGAAAGCGCTTGGGGTCACCAGCTTGGGCCTCGGCCTCGACCGACGGGCCGCCGGGTTGTGGCAGGCCCAGCAGGCGCGCGGTCTTGTCGAAAGCTTCACCCGGCGCGTCATCAATTGTACTGCCAAGGCGCGTGAAGTTTTCGGGTCCGTGGGCGATCAGGTATTGGCAGTGGCCGCCCGAGACCAGAAGCATTAAATAGGGAAAGCTGATCCCATCTGTCAGGCGC
The DNA here is from genome assembly GCF_059613205.1 of Ruegeria sp. BHSB064. NCBI lineage: Bacteria > Pseudomonadati > Pseudomonadota > Alphaproteobacteria > Rhodobacterales > Roseobacteraceae > Ruegeria > Ruegeria sp. BHSB064. The sequence goes on along the minus strand of NZ_JBXWSB010000041.1, from coordinate 33,093 downwards.
GGTGTCAGCGCGTGCCCGGCAAGGTGGTTGACGCCGATCAGGGGCAAGCCGGTTGCGGCACTCAACCCTTTGGCGCACATGACGCCGGACATGACGCCGCCGATCAGGCCAGGGCCCGCTGTGACGGCAATGGCGTCCATATCGCGCAGATTCAGGCCGGCGGACTCCAGCGCTTGCATAACGCAGATGTCCAGCTTTTCCGCATGCGCCCGCGCTGCGATTTCGGGCACAACGCCACCATAGGCACTGTGCAAATCGGTTTGACCATGTACCACCGACGACAGGATTTCAGCATCCGCGCCTTCGGTTTGGCGCACAACGGCGGCAGCCGTGTCGTCACAGCTACTTTCCAAACCCAGCACGGTAAGTGTTTGCACCATCACCCTGATCCGTTGCATCATGTCATCAACGGCGGGGTATCACCCTGCGCGGATGCAAACAATCCTCAAGGGCCAAGGCGCCAGACGTTGTATTTGTTGATGACCCGCCCGCGCGCAGCCTCAAAACGGTTTGTCGCGCAACTGCCAACCCGCGTCAGATCCCGGGTTCAGGTTATCTATTCCCCGATTCTCGAGATTCGACCCTTGACCGTCGCGGTCGATACAGCAGGGGTGCAGGGCCTGATTTTCACCTCGGCCAACGCGGTAAATGCGGCGGCTTCGAGAGATGTGGACCGCACATTGCCTGCCTATTGCGTCGGTCCATCGACGACCGGGACCGCCAAAGGCTATGGCTGGCAGGCTGAGATGGTTGGGGCCACAGCCGAAGAGCTTGTGGGGTACTTGCTGAAGAATCGACCCGAAAGCCCTTTGTTGCATTTGCGGGGTGAGCACACGCGCGGCAATATCGCCGCGCGACTGACCGAATCTGGCCTGACCGTGCGCGAACAGCCGGTTTATCAGCAGCTTCTGTTGCCGCTAACACCCGAGGCGAAAGACGCAGCAGACCGAGATTTGCCGGTCATCGCCCCGCTATTTTCACCGCGCACGGCGCGACATTTTGCCGATATTTGGTCCGGCTCAGCGCCGCTTTGGCTTGCAGCAATCAGTCAGGCAACGGCTGATCCCCTTTATTCCTTGGACTATGCGCACCTGAAGATCGCCAAAGCGCCAACACCCAAAAAAATGCGTAAGGCAGTTAAAAAGCTTGTAAAACATGTGTTGCGGGTTGAGGGAGGCGAGGTCCCCGATTAACTTAACTTGGGCTGTTATTCATCTGAATTTGGATTCGATAAGGGGAATATTGCGGTGGCTGGAAAGAAGAAATCCGACGAAAAGCCGGTGAAAGACCCCAAGGCGGATGACGTTGTTGAATCCGAACTGCAACAGGAAGACACGCCTGTTGACGATAGTGAGACGGTAGCAGAAGACCTTTCCGAAGCCGAAGCCGAAGCCGAAGCCGAAGCCGAAGCCGAAGCCGAAGCCGAAGCCGAAGCCGAAGCCGAAGCCGAAGCCGAAGCCGAAGCCGAAGCCGAAGCCGAAGCCGAAGCGCCTCTGGAAGAGACCGCTTCGGTCGAAGAAAAAACCGTCGAGCGGGTGGTGGAAAAACACGGTGGTTTTGTACCCGCCCTGCTGGGCGGGGCTGTCGCCGCTGTTGTCGGATTTGCTATTGGTAGTAGTGGGTTATTGCCGGGGGGACCTGACAACTCGGACGCACTGGCAGCGCTGGAATCGAAACTGTCTGAACAATCAGACGAAATCGCCAAGCTGTCACAGGCGCTAGAGAATTCCCCGGACATGTCTGGGCTTACCGATCAGGTCAAATCTCTTTCTGACAAGCTGACGCCAGTGGAAGGCGACCTGAGTTCGGTCAAATCTTCGGTTGATACGCTGTCCGGTCAGATTGAACCATTGTCTGAGCGGATTGCTGCGCTAGAGAAAGCACCGATCGAATCCAATACATCACCCGAGGCCACGGCCGCTTTTGAGGCTGAACTGAAAAAGCTTCAGGACTCGCTGGCGGCGCAACGGGCAGAAGTTGAAAAGATGGTCTCGGATGCACAGGCGCTTGAGGCAAAAGCATCTGCCGAAGCGCAGGCCGCAACAAATGCCGCTGTTCTGTCTCGTTTGCATGGGCAGTTGGATGCGGGCCAACCCTATTCCGAACTGGTTGCGGAGTTGAAGGCGGGTGGTGTCGATGTGCCTGACGCATTGTCTGGTCCGGCCGAAAAAGGTGTACAAACCTTGTCGTCGCTGCGTGCTTCTTTCGAACCTGCGGCCCGAACTGCCTTGGCAAACGCGCGTGATGCAGACAAGGGCACGGGCCTGATCGCCTTTTTGCAGCGGCAAACGGGCGCGCGTTCGGTCACGCCACAGGAAGGGGATGGACCGGACGCCGTTCTGTCGCGCGCTCAGGCTGCGCTGGCGGATGGAGACCTGTCCAAAGCGTTGAGCGAACTGAAATCACTTCCCGAAGCGGCGCAGACCGCGATGGCCGATTGGGAGCAGGCGGCCCAGACACGGGTCGCTGCCGTTGATGCGGCGAATACATTGGCTTCTGGCCTGAACTCGAACTGAAGGACCTGCCATGCTGTGGTCACTGTTTAAGATCCTCGTTTTTGTTGCGATTATTGGCCTGCTAGCGCTGGGCGGTCAGTTCCTGATGCAAACCAGTGGTGGGGTACAGATCACTGTCGCGGGTACTGAGTTCACCCTTGGGCCCTTGCAATCCGTGATCGCATTGGCGGTGCTGGTATTTGCGGTCTGGCTGTTCTTCAAGCTGCTCAGCCTGCTGGTTGCCACGCTGAAGTTCCTCAACGGCGATGAAACAGCGCTGTCGCGATATTTCGACCGTAGCCGCGAACAGCGCGGGTATCAGGCGCTGTCGGATGGTCTGATGGCACTGGCGTCCGGGGAAGGGCGTGCGGCAATGACCAAAGCCAACAAGGCCGAGAAGTTGCTGAACAAGCCGGAACTGACCAATCTGTTGGTGGCGCAGGCCGCCGAGATGACGGGCGACACCAAAAAAGCGGCCGAGACCTACAAGAAACTTGTCACCAACAACGCGACCCGTTTTGTCGGTGTGCGTGGGATCATGAAGCAGAAACTGGCCGAAGGTGATGATGAAACGGCGCGCAAGTTGGCTGAAAAGGCTTTGGCAATCAAACCGCGCCATGAAGAAACCCAAGACGTTTTGCTGAGCCTGCAAACCAAAGCCCAGGATTGGGCCGGGGCACGCTCGACCCTGTCTTCCAAATTGAAAGCGGGCTATCTGCCGCGCGACGTGTTCAAGCGCCGCGACGCGGTTCTGGCTTTGTCCGAAGCGAAAGACATTCTGAACGAAGGTGCGAGCCTGGAACAACAGGAACACGCGATCGAGGCCAATCGACTGTCACCTGATCTGGTGCCGGCCGCCGCCATGGCCGCCCGTGCTTACATCGCCAAAGGGAAAAACCGCGCTGCGACCAAGATTCTGAAAAAGGCCTGGGAGGCGCAGCCCCATCCCGATTTGGCCCATGCCTTTGCCGAGATTGCGCCGGATGAAACGCCTGCGCAAAGGCTCAAGCGTTTTACTGCGCTGACCCGCATTCACCCCGAGAATATGGAAACCCGTTTGATTTTGGCCGAGTTGAACATCGTAGCCGAAGATTTTCCGGAAGCCCGCCGTGCGCTGGGGGATGTGGTTGAAAAACAAGGGGATGCGCGTGCCTTCACTCTGATGGCCGCCATCGAGCGGGGCGAAGGTGCTGCGGATGCTGTTGTGCAGGGCTGGCTGGCAAAGGCGCTGAACGCACCGCGTGGTCCGCAATGGGTCTGTGACAATTGTCATGACATCCAACCCGAATGGGGGCCGGTTTGCCAGAATTGCGGCAGCTTCGATACGCTCAGCTGGCAAACGCCGCAGACGCCCGAGATCGCAAGCGCGACTGGCGTTCACATGTTGCCTCTGATCGTGGGTGCACTTGAAGACAAAACGGACGATCCGGAAGAGGCAGAGCCGCTGGACGAGACTGAAACGGTTGAAGCGACAGCGGAGCCCGTCGAAGTTGCAGAAGAGGCCGAAGTTCAGAAACAGGCCTGAGCCCGACACAGGCCAATTTGGTTGTTACAAATGTATCAGTGTGCTTTTACGCCTCCGGTCGCTGATCGGAGGCCTTTTTCTGCGTCGAAAGCCATGGCACGGCCTGAACTACCAAATTGCGAACACTTTGATCTGTTTGATTTACGGAGTTCTTGCGATGCGCTTCCAGGCAAGAAGTGTCGTTTTGCTTTGCACCCGGCGCTGGCATCTGAACGAAACATACACCCCTAAAAGAGCTGGGCTTTAACAAGCACGCTCTATTGCAACCGCGTTTATTTTCAGTGTGTTAGGAAGGAATTTGGTGCCCAGGAGAGGACTCGAACCTCCACGTCCATACGGACACTAGCACCTGAAGCTAGCGCGTCTACCAATTCCGCCACCTGGGCAGGTGTCGTGAGGGGGCGTTTAAGCCCAGCGGCGGAGGGCGTCAACCAGATTCGCAGAGATTTTTGAAAGTTTTTTGAAATTGGTCCGGGGCCGCTGTTTTGCCTCGGCGTATTTCACTGCTCACGCGGCGAATTAGCGCCTTGTTAGGAAGGCTTGCGGGCGTTAGGTCTAGGGCGCAATTTCTCAGCAGGAGCCCTCTCATGTCGAAACTGGTGACGATTTATGGCGGATCGGGATTTGTCGGTCGCTACATCGCGCGGCGCATGGCGAGTGAGGGGTGGCGTGTGCGTGTAGCCGTGCGGCGTCCGAACGAGGCGATGTTCGTGAAGCCCTATGGTGTTGTCGGCCAGGTTGAGCCGGTGTTGTGCAACATCCGCGATGACGCATCCGTTGCGCAGGCGATGCACAGTGCGGATGCGGTGGTGAACTGCGTCGGTGTTCTGAACGAACTGGGCAAAAACGATTTTGGTGCTGTGCAAGCAGAAGGTGCTGAGCGTATTGCGCGATTGGCGGCTGAGCAGGGGATTGAACGGATGGTTCATATCTCGGCCATTGGCGCGGATGCCAACGCCGCCAGCGAATATTCTCAGACCAAGGCGCAGGGTGAAGCGGGCGTGTTGAAGCACATGCCAAACGCGGTGATCCTGCGGCCATCCGTGATCTTTGGCACTGAGGATCAATTCTTCAACCGCTTTGCCGGAATGACGCGCATGGGGCCGTTCCTGCCGTTGGTTGGGGCCGAAACCAAATTCCAGCCGGTCTATGTGGATGACGTGGCCAAGGCTGCGGTTAAAGGCGTTCTGGGACAGGCCGAATCTGGCGTGTATGAGCTGGGTGGCCCCGAGGTCAAAACCTTCCGCGCTTTGATGCAGCAGATGCTGGAAGTGATCCACCGTCGTCGCGTTATCATCGGAATGCCGTTCTTTGCCGCGCGGATCATGGCCGGTGTTCTGGATATCGTGAAGTTTGTCAGTTTCCAGTTGTTCCCGAACAACATTCTGACCCGCGATCAGCTCAAGAACCTGCGGAACGACAACGTGGTGGCCGACGGTGCCCGGTCCTTTGCCGATCTTGGAGTCACGCCGACCACGCTTGAGTCCGTGCTGCCGGAATACCTGTGGAAGTTCCGCCCATCAGGTCAGTATGACGACATCCAGAACTCGGCAAAAAACCTGCGTACTGATCAGCTGTAGGCCATGAACAGCAGGATCGCGCCAAGAATGACGCGGTAGATGACATAGGGTGTGAAGCTGACACTGCGCAGCAACCGCATCATCAGGCTGAGCGCCAAAAGGGCTGAGATAAACGCAAACACCGCGGCAATGGCGCCGTCGCGCGCCAGCTGTGCGTCGGCGTCCCCTATCACATCCAATGCCAGCAAGGTGCCAGAGGCAAGGATCGTCGGGATCGACATCAACATGGCAATCCGCGCGCCATCCTCGCGGGTATAGCCTAACTGGCGCGCCCCAGTGATGGTGATTCCAGACCGTGACGTGCCGGGGATCAGGGCAAGAACCTGCCACAATCCCATTTTGAACGCGTCGCGTGTGCCCCAATCGGCGGCTTCTTTGGTTTGTGGCGCTTTCTGGTCCATCCAATACAGCAACAGACCGAAACCCAACATGGTCCAACCAATTACAGTGATCGAGCGCATGGCGTCACTCAACCCCGTCAAATGCAGGATAAAGCCTGCGATCACCGTCGGGATTGTTGCAATGATCAGGCCCAGGGCTAAGCGCGCTTGTGTTGTATCTGTACGGCCAATCAGGGCATGCGGCAGGCCGGACATGGCGTGTTTGACGTCCGTCCAGAAATACAGAACAACCGCCCCCAAAGTTCCCACATGCACCGCAACGTCTATGGTTTGACCCTGATCCTGCAGGCCCGTCAGGTTTGGCAAAAGGATCAGGTGACCCGATGAAGATATCGGCAAAAACTCAGTGATTCCCTGAATAATTGCTACGAGAATCAGGTGAAAAAGACTCATCTGCCCTGCCGAGTTACGGTCACGTATTGCTTTCCTTGTATGGGTATAAGGGTGGTGCAAGAAAAGAAAGCACGCAAATAGGGCCGAATCGGAACTAAAATTCGAATTATTTTTTCGAAATTGACGCGATGTTGACCTCTTTTCTCAATTTAGGTCAGTAGAATTGACTTTTAATCCTTAAACCCATCTCGTAAAGAAACCGGACCAAGCCAATTCATGGAGTCTGACCCGTGGCCAAGCAACCGATGCTGAAATTTGTGCAGATCGACCGGGACATGCCGGAAAAACGCGCCGCTGATGTGCGCAAGGAAGACTTCGACGAGATCTATGCGGAATATGCTGCTGCCAAGGCGGAAGAGCAAGCCAGCCGATGCAGCCAATGTGGCGTGCCTTATTGCCAGTCGCATTGCCCGCTGCACAATAACATTCCCGATTGGCTGCACCTGACCGCCACAGGTCGTCTGGAAGAAGCTTATGAGACGAGCCAGGCGACCAATACCTTCCCTGAAATCTGCGGACGCATTTGCCCGCAAGACCGGCTGTGCGAAGGCAATTGTGTGATCGAACAATCGGGACATGGCACCGTGACCATCGGCACAATCGAGAAGTACATCACCGACACCGCTTGGGACAAAGGCTGGGTGAAGCCTGTTGCGCCAACCGCAGAGCGCAGCGAAAGCGTGGGTATCATCGGTGGAGGCCCCGGTGGCTTGGCTGCTGCGGACATGCTTCGCCGCGCCGGTATTCAAGTGACGGTATATGATCGCTATGATCGTGCAGGCGGCCTTTTGATGTATGGTATCCCGGGTTTCAAGCTTGAAAAGGACGTTGTGCAACGGCGCAACGAACTGCTGGCTGAAGGCGGTGTGACATTTGAATTGAACTGTGGCGTCGACGCCGAAAAATTTGCCGAGATCCATGCCAAGCATGACGCGGTAATCATTGCAACGGGTGTTTATAAGTCCCGTGACTTGTCCATGCCGGGAAGCGGTCTGGGTGGAATAGAAAAAGCCATCGACTTTCTGACAGCCTCGAACCGCAAGAGCTTTGGCGACGCTGTTGAAGATTTCGACAATGGTCGCTTGAACGCCGAAGGAAAAAAGGTGGTTGTGATCGGTGGCGGTGACACGGCGATGGACTGTGTTCGCACCTCGGTCCGTCAGGGCGCGACCTCGGTCAAATGTCTGTACCGCCGCGACCGGGCCAATATGCCGGGCTCGCAACGTGAAACACAAAATGCCGAAGAAGAAGGCGTCGTCTTTGAATGGCTCAGCGCGCCCAAAGGGTTCACCGGTGACGACAAGGTCACGGGCGTGATGGTGCAGAAGATGCGTTTGGGGCAACCCGATGCTTCGGGCCGCCAGGCCCCGGAAGTCATCGAAGGTGCGGACTATGTGGAAGAGGCCGATCTGGTCATCAAGGCGCTGGGTTTTGAGCCCGAAGACCTGCCCACTCTGTTCGGTCAGCCAGACCTACCAGTGACCCGTTGGGGCACGATCAAGGCCGCATTCCAGACAGGTGAGACCGAAATGGATGGTGTCTATGCCATCGGCGACATCGTGCGCGGTGCGTCGCTGGTCGTCTGGGCGATCCGCGACGGCCGCGACTGTGCCGACGCGATCATCGATCGTTTCAACGCCAAAGCGGCCATCGCGGCCGAATAAGCTCAAGGATTATTAGGGTTCGACGCCAAGACGTCCCCTTGAAAGAAGGAAACAGCCAATGACCAAATATGATGCCGATTGGGTCCGAGCCGAGGAAGCCAAGCGTGAATGGATGGCGGAAAATGGTCTCTATTCCAAGGAAGAAGAGCATTCATCGTGCGGTGTGGGCCTAGTTGTATCTGTTGATGGCAAGCCGTCACGCAAGGTGGTGGATGCGGGGATTGATGCGCTGAAGGCGATCTGGCACCGTGGTGCTGTGGACGCTGATGGCAAAACCGGCGACGGCGCAGGTATTCACGTTCAGATCCCTGTTCCCTTCTTCTATGACCAAATTCGTCGTACCGGGCACGAACCCAAACTGGACGAGCTTATCGCAGTGGGTCAGGTTTTCCTTCCGCGCACGGATTTTGGTGCACAGGAACAGTGTCGGACCATCGTGGAAACCGAAGTTCTGCGCATGGGCTACTACATCTATGGCTGGCGCCATGTGCCGGTCGATGTGACCTGCCTGGGTGAAAAAGCCAATGCGACCCGCCCCGAGATCGAACAGATTCTGATCTCGAACTCCAAAGGTGTGGACGAAGAGACATTTGAGCGTGAGCTTTACGTGATCCGCCGCCGCATCGAAAAGGCCGCGGCAGCTGCGGGTATTTCGGGGCTTTATCTGGCGTCACTGTCCTGCCGTTCGATCATCTACAAGGGCATGATGCTGGCCGAACAGGTCGCTGTGTTCTATCCCGACCTGATGGACGAGCGCTTTGAGTCCGCTTTCGCGATCTACCACCAGCGTTATTCCACCAACACCTTCCCGCAGTGGTGGCTGGCCCAGCCTTTCCGGATGTTGGCCCATAACGGCGAGATCAACACGCTGAAAGGCAACATCAACTGGATGAAGAGCCATGAGATCCGCATGGCCAGCGGTACTTTTGGGGACTACGCTGAAGACATCAAGCCGATCATCGCTGGCGGGTCATCGGATTCGGCCGCATTAGACTCGGTTTTTGAGGTGTTGGTGCGTGCAGGCCGGTCTGCGCCCATGGCGAAAACCATGCTGGTGCCGGAAAGCTGGTCCAAACAGGCGGTAGAGCTGCCTCAGGCGTGGCGTGACATGTATTCCTATTGCAATTCGGTGATGGAGCCGTGGGACGGACCCGCCGCACTGGCGATGACCGATGGTCGTTGGGTCTGTGCCGGGTTGGACCGGAACGGTCTGCGCCCGATGCGCTATGTGGTCACTGGTGACGGGCTTGTCATTGCAGGATCCGAGGCGGGCATGGTTCCGATCGACGAGGCAAGCGTCACCGAAAAAGGCGCGCTTGGCCCCGGTCAGATGCTGGCCGTGGACATGAAAAAAGGTAAGTTGTACCGCGACACGCAGATCAAGAACAAACTGGCGCGTGCGTTGCCATTTGGTGAGTGGGTCGGAAAGATCAACGATCTGGACGACACGCTGGCCGGTGTCAGCGAAGCCCCGATTTTTTCTGGCGAAGAGCTGCGTAAGCGTCAGATCGCTGCGGGGTATTCGGTTGAAGAGCTGGAGCAGATCCTTGCCCCGATGGCCGAGGATGGCAAAGAAGCACTTGCTTCAATGGGGGACGATACGCCCTCGGCTGTTTTGTCGAAACAGTACCGCCCACTCAGTCATTTCTTCCGTCAAAACTTTAGCCAGGTGACCAACCCGCCAATCGACAGTTTGCGCGAATACCGGGTGATGTCGCTGAAAACGCGCTTTGCCAACCTCAAGAACGTGCTGGATGAGGACAGCAGCCAGACCGAAATCATCGTTCTGGAAAGCCCCTTTGTCGGAAACGCCCAATGGGACAAGCTGGTCGAGAATTTTGATGCGCCTTTGGTTGAAATCGACTGTAGCTTTGAACCTGGCCGCGGTGCGCTGAGCGCGGCTTTGGCCCGTGTTAGAGCCGAATCAGAAGAGGCCGTGCGCTCCGGTGCAGGACATATCGCGTTGTCTGACATGAACACGGGCGAGGGCCGAATTGCGATGCCGATGATCTTGGCAACTAGCGCAATTCACTCACACCTGACCCGGCAAGGGTTGCGGACGTTCTGCTCTTTGAATGTACGTTCCGCTGAATGTATAGATCCGCATTATTTCGCAGTTCTGATCGGGTGTGGTGCGACCGTAGTGAACGCTTATCTGGCCGAAGACTCACTGGCCGACCGGATTGATCGCGGTCTGTTGGACGGCACCCTGACCGAGAATGTCGCCCGTTACCGCGAAGCCATCGATCAGGGCCTGCTGAAGATTATGGCCAAGATGGGCATTTCGGTGATTTCGTCCTATCGCGGCGGGCTGAACTTTGAAGCCGTGGGCCTCAGCCGTGCCATGGTCGCCGAGTATTTCCCAGGCATGACCAGCCGGATTTCGGGGATTGGTGTAACGGGCATTCAGGCCAAGCTTGAAGAAATTCATGCCAAAGCTTGGGACAGCGGTCTGGACGTGCTGCCCATCGGTGGTTTCTACAAAGCGCGGAAATCGGGTGAGACCCACGCGTGGGAAGCGACCTCGATGCATATGATGCAAATGGCCTGTAACCGCGCCTCATATGAGCTGTGGAAGCAGTATTCGGCCAAGATGCAATCGAACCCGCCGATTCACTTGCGCGACCTCATGGACTTTAAGCCCATGAGCAAACCAATCCCGATTGAAGAGGTTGAGTCGATCACGTCGATCCGTAAGCGGTTCGTCACGCCGGGCATGTCGCTGGGTGCGCTCAGCCCCGAGGCGCACAAGACGCTGAATGTGGCGATGAACCGGATTGGTGCGAAGTCTGATTCAGGCGAGGGTGGCGAAGATCCGGCGCATTTTGTGCCCGAGCCCAATGGCGACAACCCATCCGCCAAGATCAAACAGGTGGCTTCGGGCCGGTTTGGTGTCACCGCTGAATACCTGAACCAGTGCGAAGAACTGGAGATCAAGGTGGCCCAAGGTGCCAAACCCGGTGAGGGCGGTCAGTTGCCGGGCATGAAGGTCACCGACCTGATCGCGCGTTTGCGTCATTCGACCAAGGGCGTGACGCTGATCTCACCGCCGCCGCACCACGACATTTACTCGATCGAGGATCTGGCGCAGCTGATCTATGACCTCAAGCAGATCAACCCGCGCTGCAAAGTGACAGTCAAGCTGGTGGCGTCTTCGGGCGTTGGCACGATTGCTGCCGGTGTGGCCAAGGCAAAAGCCGATATTATCCTTATTTCGGGTCACAATGGCGGCACTGGCGCGTCGCCAGCGACCTCGATCAAATACGCGGGCCTGCCGTGGGAGATGGGCCTGACCGAGGCGCATCAGGTTCTGGCAATGAACAACCTGCGTGATCGTGTGACTCTGCGCACCGATGGTGGTCTGCGGACCGGACGTGACGTTGTCATGGCTGCGATGATGGGGGCCGAAGAATACGGGATCGGCACCGCTGCGCTGATTGCGATGGGCTGCATCATGGTACGTCAGTGCCAATCGAACACCTGTCCGGTTGGTGTGTGTACGCAAGACGAAAGCCTGCGCGCCAAGTTCACCGGAAACGCGGACAAGGTGGTGAACCTGATCACCTTCTACGCGCAAGAAGTGCGCGAGCTTCTGGCCAGCCTTGGTGCCCGCTCGATGGATGAGATCATCGGCCGTGCCGATCTGCTGGCTCAGGTCAGCCGTGGCTCGGCGCATCTGGATGATCTGGACCTGAACCCGTTGCTGATCACTGTCGATGGTGCACACAACATCGTTTACAACCGCGACAAGGATCGGAATGCGGTACCGGATACTCTGGACGCCGAAATCGTGCGCGACGCAGCGCGATTCCTTAAGGACGGTGAAAAAATGCAACTGTCTTACGCGATCCAGAACACGCATCGGACGGTGGGTACCCGTGTATCCAGCCATATCGTTCAGAACTTTGGTATGCGGAACACGTTCCAGGACGACCACCTGCACGTGAAACTGCAAGGGTCGGCCGGCCAGTCACTGGGTGCGTTTGCGGCGCCGGGCCTGAAGCTGGAAGTCTCGGGCGATGCCAACGACTATGTCGGCAAGGGTCTTTCGGGGGGCATGATCGTTGTACGCCCGCCGCAAGTCAGCCCGCTGAAAGCAGACGAGAATACCATCATTGGCAATACCGTTTTGTACGGCGCAACCGATGGCCATCTGTTTGCTGCCGGTCGTGCGGGTGAACGGTTCGCTGTGCGCAACTCGGGCGCAAAGGTGGTGATCGAGGGCTGCGGCTCGAATGGCTGTGAATACATGACAGGTGGTGTTGCGGTGATCCTTGGCGACATCGGTGCCAACTTTGGCGCGGGCATGACAGGCGGTATGGCCTATCTGTATGATCCCGAGGGCAAAGCCGAAGCGCTGATGAACATGGAAACCCTTGTCACCTGCCCGGTTTCTGTTGCGCATTGGGAAGAGCAACTGAAAGCGCTGATCACGCGCCATGCAGAAGAGACCTATAGCCGGAAAGCCGCAGACATCTTGCAGCATTGGGACGTTGAAAAAGGCAATTTCCTTCAAGTGTGCCCCAAAGAGATGCTGAACAAGCTGAGCCATCCGCTGAGCATCGAAGCCACTGCAGTTCCGGCAGAATAAAGCCTGCTGCAAAGCTTTGTCGGCTGAAAAGCACTAAAAAACGGGCCCCGCGTGTCATTTGCACCACGCGGGGCCTGGTTTGTTTACACTGTTTTTTCGGGATTCTTGCCTGTGCACCGGATTTTCGCCAATCTTCCTCGGAATTCGAGCGAAAACCATGGGCTGCTTCAGAAGTCCCGTGGCGTAAATCAGGGGCAGCAGAGTGCCAACAACATATCGCGACCAGTTCTACACCTTTGATCCGGCGAACCCTCCGCCTGTGGGAACGGCAATTGCTGTCGCCAGTTTCGATTTCACGGATGTTGACGACGACAACGAAATCGATGCGCCCAGTGGTGATACCGTCAATGGGCAGGACGTCACATCGTCATGGCCAGGGGATACGGTCACCATCAATGTGACCGGAGTTGGTAATGTCACCTATGTCGGAACCACGTTCTATCTGGCCGATGGATCTCGGGTTTTCACCCCGACAGACGGTCAGGTTTTGCAGCCGGGGACGCTGGTTTCGACAAGTTTCGTAAACACACAGGGACCGCTGGATGTTGGTACTCTGGGCCCTCCCTGTTTCACGCCGGGCACTTTGATTGCAACCCCTGACGGGGACCGCGCGGTGGAAGACCTGAAAGCGGGTGATCTGGTCACAACACTGGATCACGGCCCTCAACCCTTGATCTGGGTTGGGCGCACGAAGGTCGAAGCCAAAGGCAAGCTGGCTCCAATCCGCTTCGAGGCAGGCGTTTTCGAGCTGGACCGTCCACTTCTTGTTTCGCCGCAGCATAGAATGCTGATTGAGGATTGGCGCGCATCCTACTTGTTTGGACACGCCGAGGCGCTGATCGCGGCCCATGTTCTTGTCAACGGCGATACAGTGACCCGCGTTGAAGGCGGGGAGGTGGAGTATGTCCACCTGCTGTTCAAAAAGCATGAAATCATCATTGCCAACGGGGCAAAAAGTGAAAGCTATTATCCGGGTCATGCTTTGACGGCCTCGGACAGAGAGACCCAAAGCGAAGTGTTGCATCTGTTTCCGGAACTGGCAGGAGCGGACCCGATGTCGCTGGAAACGGCGCGCCCGGTCGTCCACCCGCGAGAGGCGCGCGCCTTGGGAATTTAGGCCGTTTCAAACCCCGGCAACGCGTCGTATAGCTGAGATATGGCGAAGAAAGCAGCCCGCAAATCAGGCGGAAAAAAAAGTAAGGCGACCAAACGGAAATCAACAGCGGGTCAAACGATCCGCCGTTGGGCGACACGTGCTGCATTGGCGATTGTCGGCGTCGTGGTCGCCTTGGTCTTGGTCTATTCGGTTGTAAACCCGCCGGTAACCCACACCATATGGTCCGAGTGGCGGCGGTTGGGTAAAGTTGAACGCGAGTGGGTTCCGATTGAAGAGATTTCACCAATCATGGCGCGATCAGTTGTGGCGGCGGAAGATGCGAATTTCTGCCTGCACTGGGGTTTCGATGTCGAAGCCATACGCGACGCACTGGAAGGCGGCGGCAATCGGGGCGCATCGACCATCACGCAGCAGGTGGTGAAGAACGTGTTTCTCTGGCAAGGGCGCAGCTGGGTGAGAAAGGCGATGGAAACCTCAATCACCCCGGTGGTTGAGATATTCTGGAGCAAACAGCGTATTCTTGAAGTTTATCTGAACGTTGCAGAAACCGGGAATGGTGTGTTTGGCGTCGAAGCTGCGGCACAGCGCTATTTCAACCGAAGTGCTGCGCAATTGACGTCGGTTCAGGCGGCACGGATTGCTGCCATACTGCCATCACCGCGCAATCGTTCGGTCACAGAACCAAGCGTGCGCACGCGTCGGCGCGCGGCTTCGATTCTGGATGGGGCGGCCACCATCCGCGCAGATGGTCGCGCAGATTGTTTCGAGGATTGAAACCAGCCGCTGTCAAAGGCTAAATCAGTCCGGTATTCACTGGTTCGATTGGAAGCCCATGGCGCGTCTATTTCACGTTCCCCTCTCTCCGTATTGCCGCAAGGTCCGTTTGTCTTTGGCGGAGAAGAAGATCGAGGTTGAATTGGTGGAGGAGCGATACTGGGAACAGGATCCGGATTTTTTGCGCCGCAACCCGGCGGGAAAAGTGCCGGTGCTGCGTCTGGATGGGCAAATCATGTCGGAAAGTGCAGCGATCTGCGAATATATTGAAGAAACACGTCCTGAACCGCCCTTGATGCCGAAAAAACCCGAAGCCCGGTTCGAAGTCCGGCGCCTTGTGGGCTGGTTCGACGACAAATTCCACCATGAAGTGACATCGAAACTTTTGTATGAGCGGGTGAACAAAAAGGTGACCGGTCAGGGTTACCCGGACAGCAAGAATGTCAAACAGGGTGCCAAGGCGATCAAGTATCATCTGGACTATATGGCCTGGCTGCTGGATCACCGCCGGTGGTTGGCGGGGGATCAGATGACTTTGGCTGATTTTGCGGCGGCGGCACATTTGTCGGCGCTGGATTATATCTCTGACGTGGACTGGAACCGCAGTCAGGTGGTTAAGGACTGGTACGCGAAGATCAAGTCGCGCCCGGCGTTTCGGTCCATTCTGGCGGATCAGGTGCCAGGGTTTCGGCCGCCCCCTCATTACGCCGATCTGGATTTCTGATAGGATTCGGCAGGGGGCTGTCTGCCCCCATCGCGCCGCGGGCGCGATTCCCCCGAAGGTATTTTTGGCCAGATGAAGAGCGGATCAGACCTTAAGAAAAAGCTGGTGCAACAAGCCCTGGCAGAGGGGTTTGTGGCGTGTCGGGTGTGCCGACCATGGGATGTTCCGCAGGTGCCTGAGCGTCTTGGCGCGTTTTTGGAAGCCGGGTATCACGGACAGATGGGGTGGATGGCCGAGCGAGTGCATTGGCGCGGTGATCCGGCCACCCTTTGGCCCGAGGCGCGGTCTGTGATCATGTTGGCTGAAAGCTACACGCCAGAGCATGACCCGACAGAGGTTCTGAACCATCCGGATTGCGGCGCTATTTCCGTTTATGCACAGAACAAGGACTATCACGATCTGGTCAAGAAACGCCTCAAGCGATTGGCGCGATGGTTGATCGCTGAAGCAGGGGGCGAGGTGAAGGTTTTTGTCGACACCGCGCCGGTTCCGGAAAAGGCCTTGGGGCATGCTGCTGGCCTTGGTTGGCAGGGCAAGCACACCAATCTTGTAAGTCGTGAATGGGGGAACTGGGCCTTCATAGGCTCTGTTTTTTCAACACTTGAGCTGCCGTCGAACGCGCCGGAGGTGGATCACTGTGGTTCGTGTCGCGCCTGTCTGGACAGCTGCCCGACCGATGCATTTCCAGCCCCGTATCAATTGGATGCACGGCGGTGCATTTCGTACCTGACCATTGAGCACAAAGGCCCAGTGGAGCCCGAGTTGCGCAGTAGGTTGGGCAATCGGATCTATGGTTGCGATGACTGTTTGGCGGCCTGTCCCTGGAACAAGTTTGCCGTCGCCGCCAGCGATATGCGCTATGCTGCCCGGGCTGATCTGAAGGCACCGTCGTTGGCAGAGCTGGCGGCGCTGGATGATGCAGCCTTTCGTGCGAAATTCTCGGGTTCGCCCATCAAGCGCATCGGGCGGGACCGGTTCGTCCGGAATGTGCTTTACGCCATTGGAAACTCGGGGCAGCCAAATTTGATGCCGGTTGCACAGGTGTTGACCAGCGATCCGGATGAAACCGTGGCGGATGCGGCGCGTTGGGCGGTGGAACAGCTGTCATAAATGCCGCAAACAGGCTGGACGCGTCGCGCATAACCGCTACACCCATTCGCAGCGAACAGTAAGGAGGACCCGATGACTCTGTCTTTGGGGGTGGATACGGGCGGAACCTATACCGATGCGGTGTTGATCCGGGATGAGAAAGATGTGATCGCATCGGCCAAGTCTTTGACCACGCGTGCGGATTTGGCCGTCGGTGTGGGCAAGGCGATCTCTGCCGTGCTGGAAGACGCGCAGGTCTCGCCGGATCAGATCGCGATGGCCTCCTTGTCTACAACACTGGCCACAAATGCTCTGGTTGAGGGGCAGGGTGGACGTGTGGCGTTGATCTATATCGGGTTCAAGACCAGTGATCTTGTAAAGCATGGCCTGAAGGACGCTCTGAAAGATGACCCCGCCCTTGTGATTGCGGGGGGTCATACACATTCAGGCGGCGAGGCTGCACCACTGGATACTGCCGCCCTGGAGCAGTTTTTAGACACTCACAAAGGGATTTCAGGCTTTGCGATTGCGGCCCAGTTCGCGACGCGTAATCCGGCACATGAGCTGGAGGCGGCGCGGATCGTATCTGAAAAGACCGGTGCGCCGGTGACTTGTTCGCATCATTTGTCGGCCAAGCTGAACGGGCCGAAACGCGCTGTGACGGCTGTTCTGAATGCGCGACTGATCGGAATGATCGACCGCTTGATCGGACGCGCGCAAGATCAATTGCGCGTTCTGGGAATCTCGGCCCCGATGATGGTGGTGCGCGGCGATGGTGCTTTGATGAGCGCCGAACAGGCGCGGGAGCGTCCGATTGAGACGATCCTGAGCGGACCGGCGGCTTCGATTGTCGGGGCGCGTTGGCTGACCGGGGCCGAAAATGCGCTGGTGTCGGATATTGGCGGAACCACAACCGATGTCGCGCTGATCCGGGATGGCAAGCCAGCCATTGATCCGGGCGGCGCGCAGGTTGGTGGGTTTCGGACCATGGTCGAGGCTGTGGCGATGCGCACACATGGTCTGGGTGGGGACAGCCAGGTTCATGTTGTGACCGAAGGGTTGCAGGGCGGCGTGTTTCTGGGGCCCCGGCGTGTTCTGCCCGTGTCTTTGATCGCAGCGGAAGCGCCCGAAGTTGTGCACGCCATTCTGGACGAACAATTGCGGGCGACCACAGTGGGCGAGCACGACACCCGATTTGTGCGACGCGTGCCGGGTGTACATGCGGATGGTGTCGGTGCACGGGAAGAGATGTTGTTGGAACGTCTGGGCGATCAGGTTCTTCCCCTTGGTGCACTGTTGCGGTCGCGAATGGAGAATGGTGCGCTGAACCGCTTGGTCGACCGCGGGATCGTTCAGGTCTCGGGCGTGACGCCTTCGGACGCGAGTCATGTGTTGGGGCGGGTCGATGCATGGGATTCTGAAGCTGCACGCAAGGCTTTGGAACTGGTGGCCCGAAAACGGGTCGGATCCGGGGACATGCTGGCAGATTCGCCGGAAGCGTTGGCGCAGATGATCGTGGATCAATTGACGGAACAGACCAGTTTGACGTTGTTAGAGGCTGCTTTTGACGAAGAGCATGATGGTTTTGGTTTGCCACCACAAGAGTTGGCGCGGCATGTGTTGACGCAGCGCGGGTTGGCGCAACATCGTGGTTTGTTGTCGTTAAATGCCGCATTGAATGTGGATGTGGTGGGTCTTGGCGCGTCGGCCCCCAGTTACTACCCCGCAGTGGGCGAGCGGTTGCATTGTCGCATGATCCTGCCCGAGCATGCAGGTGTAGCGAATGCAATCGGTGCGGTTGTTGGTCGGTTGACCTTGCGGCGGTCCGGCACGGTCACGTCTCCCACTGAAGGGCGATACCGTGTGCATCTTGACGACGGGCCACAGGATTTTTCTGCATCGGATGAAGCGCTTGCGTTGTTGGAACGGGTGCTGAAATTCGAGGCTGAGAGTGCAGTCAGAGAAGCTGGTGCGGAAGATATCCGGGTGATCGTGGATCGCGATATCAAAACGGCGCGGGTCGAGGCCAAGGATGTGTTTGTCGAAGCCATGATTACGGTCGAGGCAAGCGGGCGACCAAGGGTGGCGACAGGCTAGCCCCCCTGAAAGGTTCAGAGGGGCCGGGCAGGTGGTGCTTTATTCTGCTGCGCTGGCGCGTTTGGGCAAGACCCAGTCCGGTCGCGGGAAGTGGCAGGTATAGCCGTTCGGGATACGCTCCAGATAATCCTGATGTTCTGGCTCGGCCTCCCAGAAATCACCGACAGGTTCGACTTCGGTCACGACCTTTCCGGGCCACAGGCCACTGGCGTTCACGTCAGCGATGGTATCGACCGCAACCTGTTTTTGCGCGTCGTCCACATAGTAGATCGCCGAGCGATAGCTCATGCCGCGATCGTTGCCCTGACGGTTAATCGTAGTCGGGTCATGAATCTGGAAGAAGAACTCCAACAGGTCGCGATAGCTGATCTGCGACGGATCAAACCAGATCTCGATCCCTTCGGCGTGGGTGCCGTGGTTGCGATAGGTCGCGTTGGGCACATCGCCGCCGGTGTAACCGACGCGGGTGCGTGAAACGCCCGGCATTTTGCGGATCAGGTCCTGCATGCCCCAAAAGCAGCCTCCGGCCAGTACAGCGCGTTGTTCGGTCATCAGATGTCCTCCACATGAATCAGATATTCGCCATATCCTTCGGCTTCCATCTCATCGCGATGGACGAACCGAAGAGAGGCGGAATTGATGCAATAGCGTAGCCCACCGTGTTCGCGCGGACCATCGGGGAAGACATGCCCCAGATGGCTGTCGCCGTGTTTCGAACGGACCTCGGTCCGGATCATACCATGCGTTGTATCGCGAAACTCTTCCACATGTTCATGGATGATCGGTTTGGTGAAACTGGGCCAGCCACATCCGGATTCGTATTTGTGGGTCGAGGCAAAGAGCGGCTCACCTGATACGATGTCCACATAGATACCCGGTTCTTTGTTGTTCAGGTATTTTCCAGTGCCTGGTCGCTCGGTCCCACTGCGTTGAGTGACGTGAAATTCTTCGGGCGAAAGCGCAGCGATGGCCGTGGGGTCTTTGGTATAGCGGGTCATGGATCCTCCGGCTGGTGTGGTGTTGTGCCATAATTTGGGGACTGCAGGGGGGAAAGCAAAGCGATATTTCAACCGGCTCTCGCAGTCGTGCAAGTGATCTGATGGATGCTGAACCGCGTATCAGATTTAAAGGGAGGACAAGACATGTTCAGATTGCTGCTGTTGACTGCCCTGATCTTACTGGGTCGCGCCGTTCAGGCTGCGCCGGTGACCGGTGAGTTCGCCTCGATCGACGGGGGCACATTGGCCATTGAAGATTGGCGTGGCCAACCCGTGCTGGTGGTCAATACCGCGTCACACTGTGGGTTCACCGGGCAATATGAGGCTCTACAAAAGGTACATGAGACCTATTCCAGCAAAGGATTGGTCGTTCTCGCGGTCCCCTCAGATTCGTTCAATCAGGAACTTGAGTCCGCGGAAGAGGTAAAACAGTTCTGCGAGATGAACTATGGGCTCACGCTGCCGATGACGGATATTACACCGGTCAAGGGGGAAGACGCTCATCCATTTTACAAAGCCGTCGCCGCCCAGACTGGGTTCACGCCCAAATGGAACTTTAACAAGATCCTGATTGACCCAGCAGGTGAAGTGGTTGCGACCTATGGGTCAAACGTCAAACCCGACTCACGTAAGCTGTTGACTCAGGTCGAAGCCTTGCTGCCCTGAGCGGGTTGGCGCGAGAGTTGAACCGCAAGAATACCAAGCGTTGTAACGGCAACGCCAACGGCGTCCATTGTGTCCAGTTTCTCACCCAGCAGGATTGCTGCGATTGTGACCCCGAAAACAGGGTTCAGGAAGTGAAATGTCGCCGCCCGCACGGCACCGATGCGGTCCAACAGCAGGAACCAGATCAGTGTCGCCAGCAACCCGGGGAACAAAGTGGTATAAGTGAACGCCAACGCCAGTGGCAGTGTTGGGCGAATATAGATGGTTTCAAAGACAGGTGCCGCGACAAACAAGGCCGCTGAGCCAACCAGCATTTGAAGCCCCACCACCATCATAAAGTTCCCGCCGGAGGTCGCTCCGCGAACGGCTAACGTGGCAAAGGTCAAAGCCAGTGCGCCGATGCCGCAGAGCATAACGCCGAACATGTCCACGCCGGCGTCTATTCGGCTGCTCATGATCAAGGCTACCCCGGCGAAACCAGCGAACAGCCCAAGAATGCCAAGCGGGCGTAACTTGTCGCCAAAGATTAGCCAACCGGCCAAAGCCACCACCAGGGGCATTGTCGACGCGATAATCGCGGCAACCGAAGCCTCAACAGTTTGCATCGCGTAGAAATTCAGACCCAAATAAAGGGCATTTTGGCAAATTCCGAACAGGATCGTGGCACGCCATTGGTTTCGGGTCAGGTTCCAGCTCTGGCCCATTGCCCTTGCAATCATGACGCCCAGGACGCCAGAGATCAGAAACCTCAAGGCCAGCGAAAACAAAGGAGAGGCGTCCGCCACGATGATCCGCGCCGACGTAAAAGCAGACGACCAGATCAGGGCAAATGTAAGCCCCATGGCAATGGCGCGCAGATCCATGGAGACCCCCTGTTATGTTGGGCGGACTGTTCCCGATTTTCCAACTTGCCGCAAGCTGCCTGCGCCAAAAAAGACACGCAGGTAACATGCGGTGTGATTTGTGCATGTTTTTATTGATTGATCAGCCAATAAACTATAACGGCGTGATGATCTGACCAAACAAGGGAGGTTTGTCAGTGCTTCTGGAGTACATTCTATCTTTCGGCGTCCTGCTGGCATTGGGCCTGGTCGCTTTCTTCGTCGTGAAATGGTGGAACCTGCGCTGTGTTGGCGTAACGCCAGTTCATCTGTTCACGTTCATTGCGATCCTGTTCACATCCGGTCTGGATGTTGGCCTGATCATGTTCCCGCTGACCGAATTTGGCGGGTATGCCGAAGATCCAGCCTATGCATTCGCCAATCCGCTGGCGATCGAGTTTGGGTTCTGGGGCTTCCTGATCTGGGCGTTCTACTTCCTGACAGCTTTTTACTTCTGCGTGATCGAACCGCGTGTGAAGTTCTTTGAGATCCCGTTGGTCAAGCTGATCAACAACGTGGTCATCATTGGCACCTGTGCCTTCACCGCCAGCCTGTTCCTGATCTATCTGCCCGGCTATCTGCCCGAGGTCGGAGACGGCGAGTCCGTCGTAACCACCTTCTATATCATCGTCTTCGTGGTCATCCTGGCAGCGGCCTATTCCTCGACCGATCTGAAATACGTGCGTATTCTGTCGGTAGGTTCGACCTTCCTGTTCCTGGCACTGATCCTGGGCATGTGGGCCGCAGCAGGCATGGGGGTAACTGGCTTTGTGGAAACCGGCAGCAATGTTGGGGCCTATTTTGCCAACCTGCACAAGTTTGTCCTGCCGCTGACCGACTATCACGCCTTCTACCTGTTCTGGTGGTTTGCATGGTCGATCATGATCGGTCAGTTTACCTCGCGTTTTGTGGGTGGTCTGACGACGTGGCAATTGCTGGCGGCACTGTTGATCTTTCCGTCCATCCCGCTTGGGATCTGGTTTACGGTTCTGTACTATTACCACCTCAACGGCATCAGCACCGCTGGCATCACCAACATCGCGATGGTGATCGTTGGCGTGACCTTTGTGATCAACTCGCTCGACTCGCTGATCCGTCTCTACACGGACAACCTGAACATGACGGTTGAGCGGTTCGGCAAGGCCCCTTATGTGGCGGGCAACGTTGTGCTGTTGTTTGTGTTGACCCTTTTGTTCCAGAGCCAATGGTTGCAAATCCAGTGGATCGGAGCTGTGGTTGTTGGTCTGTATCTGGCCTGCGTCGTCTATATCCTGATCGCCAAGCGCAAAGAGGTGTTGAGCATCGATGCGATGCCCGAAGACCGTGATCTGGATTTCCACAAGGTTGAGACGGTTCACTAATCGTCGATCACATCACTGATACGAGGGGCACCCAAAACGGTGCCCCTTTTTCGTCGCATCTTGGCGATCATCGGGTTTGCCCTATATTTCACCGGGAACGACGAAAGGTTCGCAGAGTGCTGGAAGAAAAACGCAAAGATCTGGATTCAGAGAAGCAGAAGAAAATTCTGATGCGTCTTGTGGATGCGCTTAGCCAACTTGATCCCGATCTGTATTACCGACCGACCAGCGACATTGCCTTGCATCTGGAAAAATACATTCGCGGTGATGCGAAGCTGACGTCAGACGAACGATCGCTGATGGAGCGGCTAAGCCGCCGCGATCTTGAGGTGTTGCTCAGTCTGCACTGAGGCCAAAGAAACTGAGGCCAAAGAAAAAGGGCCCCCAAATGGCGGCCCTTGATCATGTCGAAAAGACGGAACTTAGCCGTTCACACTGTCCTTCAGCGCTTTTGCGATGGTCATTTTCACAACCTTGTCGGCTTCTTTGGTGAAGGTCTCACCAGTGGCCGGGTTGCGAACCTGACGCTCGGGGCGCTCGCGGCAGTAGATTTTGCCAACGCCGGGCAGGGTGACTGCGCCACCGGCAGAAACTTCGCGGGTGATCAGGCCGGTGATGGCCTCCAGCGCCGCATTCGCGGATTTCTTGTCGGTTCCCATTTCCTCAGCGAGAGCAGCAACCAGCTGAGTCTTAGTCATAGGCTTTGCCATTTCTTGGTCTCCTTAACGTGCCCGATCTATAGGGCCTCACCGCGTAACTGTAACGGGATATTGTGGGCGAACACAACGAATAGTAGCGCTGAAACCCCTAAAAATATGGGGAAAACGTTGCTTTTTTGCGTCAGAGGAAGGCTGTTTCGTCAAAGGAACGCAATTTCCGGCTGTGTAACCGCTCCAGCGGCATGCCGCGCAAGTGCTCCATCGCCTTGATACCGATGGCCAGATGACGGCTGACCTGAGTGGTATAGAAGGACGATGCCATACCCGGCAGCTTCAATTCGCCATGCAGCGGTTTGTCTGAAACGCACAGCAAAGTGCCGTAGGGTACGCGGAAGCGATAGCCGTTTGCAGCGATGGTGGCGCTTTCCATATCCAGCGCAATTGCACGCGATTGGCTGAGGCGCTGGACAGGACCGGTTTGATCACGCAATTCCCAGTTGCGATTATCGACCGAGGCCACAGTACCTGTCCGCATGATCCGTTTCAGCTCATACCCTTCCAACTCTGTCACTTCAGCGACGGCGCGTTCCAGCGCCACCTGAACCTCGGCCAGCGGAGGAATCGGCACCCAGACCGGCAGGTCGTCGTCCAGAACCTTGTCGTCACGCAGATAGGCATGGGCCAGTACAAAGTCGCCCAAGGCTTGCGTGTTGCGCAACCCGGCGCAATGGCCAACCATCAACCAGGCATGTGGGCGCAGAACGGCGATGTGGTCTGTTGCGGTTTTTGCATTTGATGGACCAACGCCGATGTTCACCAAGGTTATTCCAGACCCGTCTTCACGCTTTAGGTGATAGGTCGGCATCTGCGGCAGTTTCAGGGGTTGTTCAATGGCCGCTTCGGGATCCGTGATTTCGGCATTTCCGGTTGAGACAAAGCTGGTATAGCCGCTGGCGGGGTCTGCCAATTGCTCGCGGGCGTAGTTTTCGAATTCCGAGACATAGAACTGATAGTTCGTGAACAGCACATGGTTCTGGAAATGACTCGCATCCGTTGCGGTGTAATGCGCCAGACGGGCCAGCGAATAATCCACGCGTTGGGCGGTAAACAGCGACAAGGGCCCAACAGCGTCTTCATGATCATGCACACCGTTGACGATATCGTCGTTGGTTGTGCTTAGATCCGGTACGTCAAACACATCGCGCAGGGTGAAGGCGGCGGCGCCCTGATGCGGCACAACCAGATCAGAGTTGTTCGCCACTGCGAAATGCACCGGGATTGGTGTGTCCGAGGCTGCAATTGTCACCGGCTGGCCGTGATTCTTGATCAGCAAGGCAATCTGTTGGGTCAGGTAAGACCGGAACAGATCGGGCCGTGTCACGGTGGTGGCATGGACGCCGGGTTCAGAGACATGCCCAAAGCTCAGGCGGCTGTCGACTTGTGCATAGGTAGAAGTTCGAATGCGAATTTCCGGGTAATAGGCTCTGTATCGTGCCGATGGTGCGCCTTCCTGCATCGCCTTTGAAAAGCTGTCGCACAGGAACTCGGTGGCTTGTGTGTACAGCTCTTCCAGACGGGCAACGGCGGCTGCCGGATCGGTGAATTGCTCTGGCGTTTGTGATTCAGGGGTCAGAAGTGTCGTCATGCCAAAGGTTCCAGAAGGTCGATTTTTTCAAAGGTGCGTACGTCTACCAGCCCGAGGTCCGATATCCTGAGTTCGGGAATCACGACCAGCGCCAGTAGAGAGTGCTGCATATACGCGTTGTTCAGTTGACAGCCGCAATCCTGCATGGCTTGCACCATCTTGTCGGCTTTTGCGGCGACGTCGGCGGCGGGGCTGTCGGACATCAGGCCCGCAATGGGCAATTCCACCAAAGCCAGTTCCTGTCCGTCCCGGAACAGGGTGATGCCACCGCCGACTTCGGCCAGACGGTTGGCGGCCAAGGCCATCTGTTCCCGGTCCGTACCAACGACGATCATGTGGTGACTGTCATGCGCAACGGTCGAGGCCATCGCCATCTTGCCCTGATAGCCAAATCCCGAGACAAATGCATTGGTTACACCACCTGTCGCGCGGTGCCGTTCGACCAGAGCGATTTGGCAAACTTCACCTTCGCCCTCGACCAGCCCACAAATGATCGGCAGTTCAGCTTTCAACGCTTTGGTCGGGGCCTGGTTTTCCACCACACCGATAACATTAGCCTGCACCCGGTTCGCCCCATCTGGTGCCTTGATCTCAAAATCAGTCGCGCTCAGATCGTGCCCTAAATGTACGGTGTTGCGTGCCTTTTCGGGCCAGTTCAAATGCGGGCAATCCACCGCGATTTCACCGTTTTCCGCAACCACTTTCCCACGGGCGATCACTGTCTCGATCGGCAGGCTCGTCAGGTCCGAGCTGAGAAGGATGTCTGCCCTGCGCCCCGGTGTCACGGACCCGATCTCACGTTCCAGCCCAAAATGTGTGGCCGTGTTGATCGTCGCCATTTGCAAAGCGATCAAAGGGTCACATCCACAAGCAATGGCGTGGCGCACGACACGGTTCATGTGCCCGTCATTCACCAATGTGCCAGAGTGGCAGTCATCGGTACACAGAATGAAGTTACGCGGGTCCAGCCCTTTCTCGGTCACGGCGGTGATCTGGCTTTCGACATCATACCAGGCCGAGCCCAAACGCATCATCGACCGCATTCCCTGCCGCACCCGGGCAATGGCGTCGGCTTCGCAGGTGCCTTCGTGATCATCCGCTGGTCCACCGGCCACATAGGCGGCAAAATCAGATCCTAAATAGGGCGAAGCGTAATGTCCGCCCACGGTTTTACCCGCCCGTTGCGTGGCTGCAATCTCGGCCAGCATCTTAGGGTCGCCATGGATTACACCCGGGAAATTCATCATTTCACCCAGCCCGATGATACCGGGCCAGCTCATGGCTTCCGTCACATCTTCGGGCGTGATTTCATAACCGGTCGTTTCCAGCCCCGGTGCAGATGGCGCGCAGGACGGCATCTGGGTGAAGATATTGACGGGCTGCATCATCGCTTCGTCATGCATCATGCGCACGCCGTCCAGACCAAGCACATTGGCGATCTCATGCGGATCGGTGAACATGCTGGTCGTGCCGTGCGGGATAACCGCACGAGCGAATTCGGCTGGGGTGAGCATACCGGATTCGATGTGCATATGCGCGTCGCACAGGCCGGGCAGAATATAGCGGCCACGCGCGTCGATGATCTGTGTTTCCGGGCCAATGCAATGCGAGGCGTCAGACCCGACAAAAGCAACCCGCCCGGCTGCAATTGCAACCGAATAATCCGGCAACAGTTCGCGTGTATGTACGTTTACCCAGATTCCACCCTGAATTACGGTGTCGGCGGCGTCCCGTCCGGCGGCAACTGCGATCAATTTGGGGGCGACATCGGGCCAGCTTGGGAAAGGTGTGTATTCCATGGCTCAACTTTCACGAATGCGCCAGCGGGTGCAACCCCGGTTCTGTGCTGTCACAATCAGATTGTAAATTCCTGTTTGCCCTGCATTCGCTTGCAGTGCGCTCCTGCCGACTGACCATTGGAAAGATGCGCACTGTCCTTGGGCAAGGGCGAAAACTTGCCGGGCTACGTGGCCGATCCAATCTCGCGCCGAACCCAATTCGCAAAGGCCACGGCTCCGGGTGTGTCCTCGGCCTGTGGGGACAACAGCAGATAATATGCCTCGGGCATGGGCGCGCGATGTTCGAAAGGCGCGACAAGCTGCCCGTGTTCGATCAGGTGTTGTGCAATGGCGTCATGTGCCAGACACAGGCCCCCACCTGCCATAGCTGCAGAAAGACAGACCAGATAGGTTGTTGCATAGGTAATCGACGGATTTTCCCATGTTAGACCCTGTTCTTCCGCCCAGCTTGACCAATTGGACAGCAGGTTGGAGCAATCGAACAATGGCTTTTCCTGAAGATCGTCCAGGCTCACTTGGTACCCCGGGGCACAGACCGGGTAATAGTGTTCAGTGCGCAGTATCTCGGTCCGGGTGGTGTCCGATGGCCGCAACGAGAAGCGAATCTCAACCGCTGCGCCTTCGGCCATTTCTCGCGGTTCCCAGAGTTCGGTGAAGATGTTTAGCTGCACATCAGGATGCTCGGCCCGAAACATCGGCAGGCGCGGGGCCAGCCAATTGACGGCAAAGCTGATATTGCACTGCACCTGAACAGCGTTTGGCTGCGCACCTGTGACAGCCTGTGTGCCGCGCATAAGCGTCCGAAAGGCTTCCCGGACCACAGGCAAATAGGTGATTCCGGCCTCGGTCAGTTCTAACGCCTTGGGGCGGCGCAGGAATAAAGGCTGCCCCAGATGGCCTTCCAGCGATTTGATCTGCTGACTGACGGCGCTTTGCGTCATGTTCAGATCCCGCGCTGCGCCGGTGAATGACAGATGCCGTGCTGCGGCCTCAAACGTGCGCAGCCAGCCCAGCGGAGGCAGCTTGTTCTGCATCGACATAACCTCGGCATAAGTTCAGCTAATGGGATAGCTTTGTTTTTTTCGTTGGTCAAATGCGCAAGTCAAATGCAGGCTTTATCCAAGGTCAGCCGCAACAGGAGCCAACGCATGAGTGTCACCAACCTTCGAACCAATATCGACCACTGGTCCGAGCGTGTTGATATGGCTGCCGCGTTCCGCTGGACCGCGCGTTTGAACATGCACGAGGCTGTTGCCAACCATTTCAGCCTTGCTGTGAACGAGGACGGCACGCAGTTCCTGATGAACCCCAATCAGGCGCATTTCTCACGCATCCGCGCGTCGGACTTGCTGCTGTTGGATGCCAATGATCCGGACGTGATGTCCCAACCCGGCGCGCCGGATCCCACCGCTTGGGGATTGCATGGGTCTATCCATCGTCATTGCCCGCACGCGCGTTGTGTTATGCATGTGCATTCGATCTTTGCGACTGTTCTGGCTTCGTTGGCCGACAGCACCTTGCCGCCGATCGATCAGAACACAGCAACGTTCTACAATCGCTACGTGATTGACCAAGAGTTCGGCGGTCTGGCTTTTGAAAGCGAAGGCCAACGCTGTGCCGGGATGCTGTCGGACCCGAAGAAGAAGGTCATGATCATGGGCAATCACGGCGTTCTGATCATCGGCAGCGATCCTGCGGATACGTTCAACCGGCTGTATTACTTTGAACGCGCGGCCGAGACATATATCCGCGCGTTGCAAACGGGCCTGCCTTTGCGCGTGTTGTCGGATGAGATTGCCGAGAAAACCGCACAAGAGCTGGACGACTACCCCGACCAGGCCGAAGCCCACCTGCGCGAGATCAAGGCGATTCTCGATGCAGAGGAATCGGACTACGCAACCTGACTGCACATCCCAAAGAGAGCATCATGACCGATATCGCCCCGGATCCCGAAACCGCCCGCTGGCACTATCACCCCGAAGGTCCTGTGGGTCTGAACCCGCTGTTCAGCTGGCCACCGCGCCCCGCAGCCGTGTTGAAATGGTACAGTGGCGCGTGGTTGCAGATTACGTCCCTGACCTTGTGCATGGTTCTGGCGGTAATTGCCTATGTCTTCTTTTTCCCTGCATTAGAGACAATGCAGAGCTTTGCGCCCGGCTGGATGTTTCGGATCTGGCTGTTGAACATGGTGCCGCAAATCCTGGTGGCTGGGGGACTGCATTGGTGGCTTTACATGCGCAAAGGGCAGGGCATGTATAAAAAGTTCGACCGCCGGGATCTTACGCGGAACAACGGAACGTTTACCTTCCGCAATCAGGTTTGGGACAATATCTGGTGGACGCTGGGCAGCGCTATGACAGTGGCCACCGTTTATCAGTGGATCATTTACTGGGCGATGGCCAACGGCTGGGCGCCGACGATCACCTGGGCTGAAGCTCCGATTTGGTTTGTGGTCTGGATGATGTTCATTCCGATGTGGTCCGGCTTGCACTTTTACTGGGTGCACCGGCTAGAGCATCACCCAAAGCTCTACAAACACGTCCACGCCGTGCATCACCGCAATGTCAATATCGGGCCCTGGTCTGGGATTTCGAACCACTGGTATGAAAACCTGCTTTATTTCACCACCTACTTCATCCACCTGATTGTGCCGTCTCATCCGCTGCATCTGCTGTTTCACAGTTCATTCCAGCAGATCAGTCCGGTTCTGTCCCATTCAGGGTTCGAAAAATTGAAAGCTGGCGAGACCGAGGCCGCGCGGGCTGGGGATTTCTTCCACCAGCTTCACCACAGGTATTTCGAGTGCAACTACGGCACATCCGAAATCCCGTTCGACAAGTGGTTCGGCACCTACCACGATGGCTCGGCTGAGGCGACAGCGCGTACGCGCGCGTACAAAAAGCAGATGTACACCTGATGGTTTCGGTCTGATTACCTTGGTTTAAACCCGCTCAAACAAAGCAATGAACGCCGTGTCGTCTTTGTTGGGACCAGCAGCAAGATCGCCATAAATACGAACTTCGGGCAGGGTCAGATTTCGAATCTGACCCTGTTCCAATTGACGCAGTTTTTCTGCGAAACCCAATTTTTCGAAATGACGGGCATTGATCGAAAGAGCGAACTGCGCACCAGGCCGTGCGACACGCAAAAGCGCGGGAAAGACCTCGGGGCCGAGATGGCCGTGGGTGAAGGTCCCGGATGAGACGATGCCGGAATAGCTTTCACGCGGTACCGGAATGCCCTGGGTCAAGTCTGCTTCGATCGCGTCGCGGTAGATATCCTTGCGCATGGCCTGATCCAGCATTTCCGCGCTGATATCGGTCGCATCAATAGGCCCAACGCCGAGCCCGGACAACACTGCGCCGCACAGACCTGTGCCTGCGCCAACATCCAGAACCGGGCCCTGACCGCCCGCACCCACAAATGCCCGCGCCGTATGGGTTTGAAGCTGGTAGTCTTCGCGCGCGGCGAAGCCATCATCATAATCCCCGGCCCATTCCGCATAGAGACGTTTGTGTTCAGTAGGAGAGTTCAGCGCGTAGGCCGAATGCAAATCGGGTTTCTTGTCGCTCATACCCAACAGAAAGCCGCATCCAAAGATTCGATTCAAGTGCGTCCATGCAGCGCTTGCATCCCGGTGCTCTGAGGCTCATCAAAGGGGCATGACTCAGACGCTTTTCTCATTTGGCCATGGTTATTCCGCCCAGGCCTTGTCCCAACGCATTGCACCTAAAGGCTGGCGCATTACCGGCACCACGCGAGACAGCGGAGGTATGGAGTCAATCCGGGCCTCAGGTGCAGAGCCGTTGATCTGGCCGGGACAGGAACCGAACCTTGATGGGGTGACTCATCTGCTGATTTCGACTGCCCCGAGTGAAGAAGGTGATCCGGTTTTGGCGGCGCTGGGTGAGGAAATCGCCCGCCGCGCGGCTCAATTCACGTGGGTTGGGTATTTGTCGACAACTGCCGTTTATGGCGATCATCAAGGCGGATGGGTTGACGAAGACACACCTCCGGCTCCGACCGCCAAACGCGGCAAATGGCGCATGTTGGCCGAGCAGCAATGGTCATCTATTCCCGGCCTGCCGGTACATATCTTCCGGCTGGCTGGCATCTATGGCCCGGGCCGAGGTCCCTTTTCCAAGCTTAAACGCGGTGGGTTGCGACGTATCATCAAGCCGGGACAAGTGTTTTCGCGCATTCATGTGGATGACATCGCGCAAATCCTCGAAGCCTCGATGACCAAGCCCAATCCGGGTCGCGTCTACAATGTATGTGACGACGAACCCGTCCCGCCCCAGGACGTCATCGGTTACGCTGCTGAGCTACAAGGTCTTCCCCTTCCGCCGACGGTTTCCTTTGAAGAGGCCGATCTGTCGCCAATGGCGCGCAGCTTCTATAATGAAAACAAGCGTGTGCGGAACAGTCGGATCAAGGACGAGCTTGGCGTGACTTTGATCTATCCCAATTACAGGGTCGGGTTAGACGCCTTGATGAAAGGCCAGTAGCATCTCAACCCGCTGCTGCCTTGATCATGTCCGCTGCTTTTTCCGCAATCATAATGGTTGGCGCGTTTGTATTGCCAGACACCAGTGTTGGCATGATCGACGCATCGACGACGCGCAGCCCTTCGATTCCATGTACCCTCAGTTCGGGATCCACTACAGCCATCGAGTCGCGCCCCATTTTGCAGGTGCCGACCGGATGATAAATTGTGTCCGCGCGGTCGCGGATGTGCTTTTCCCAATCCGCGTCGGTTTGGGCGCTGTCTGTTCCGAACATCTCTTTGTGTCGGTATTTCGCCAAAGCAGGCGCTTCGAGGATGTCCCTTGTCATACGCGCGCCCTTGATCATTGTTTCAAGATCCCTGTCGTCTGACAAAAAGGCCGGGTCGATGTTGGGTACGTCCATCGGGTCAGCACTGCGCAGCCCGACTGTTCCGCGGCTGTCCGGGCGCAACTTGCAGATATGGCAACCATAACCGTATCCGTAATGCAGTTTGCGTGCGTGATCATCGACTATTGCAATTGTGAAATGCAGCTGAATATCCGGCCGCTCCAGATCCGGACTGGTTTTCAGAAAGGCCGCGCCTTCGGCAAACGGGGTGGCGGCCATGGATACACCTGTCTTGCACCACCTGCGAATATGCCCAAGCAGTCGGGCGGCCCCAACAGGACCAATGCCGAATGTGTTTGTGTCTTTGCTGCGGTACGTGAGAATGAAATCCAGATGGTCTTGCAGGTTTTGCCCTACGCCTGGCAACTCATGACGTATTGGGATTCCGTGCTGTTTCAGATCAGCTACAGCACCAATGCCGGATAGCTGTAACAATTGTGGCGACTTCAAAGCACCGGCACACAGCAAAACTTCGCGCGTGGCTGTCACTGTGATGTCTGCGCCTTTGCCTTTTACCTGATAGGTCACACCGCTGGCGCGTCTTCCTTCAAACGCCAGCTCTTTGACATGGGCATGTGTGATGACAGTCAGGTTGGGGCGGTTCAGCGCTGGAAACAGATACGCCGCTGCTGCAGAACACCGCTCACCATTCTTTGCCGGATCGTGGAATTGAGTGACCTGATATAACCCGACGCCTTCATTATCACCGCGATTGAAATCGTTTGTGCTGTGGTGTTGCAATTGCTCAGCGGCTTCAACAAAGGCGCGGGTGACGGGGCGTGGTTCTTTTTGGTGCGAGACATGCAGAGGTCCGCTATCGCCATGCATGTCATCTGCGCCTTGCTCGTTATTCTCAGCGCGCTTGAAATAGGGCAGCACGCTGGTCCAATCCCACCCATCGCACCCTAGGTCCGCCCATCCATCATAGTCCTGTCGTTGCCCCCGGATATAGAGCATCGCATTGATCGCGCTTGAACCGCCCAGAGCCTTACCACGTGGTTGATAGCCCTTGCGTCCATTCAAACCCGGTTGCGGAACGGTCTCGAAGGCCCAGTTGTTAATTCGAGGTCGCCCCGGCAAAGCCGCAACAACAGCGGATGGCACCCGGACAACCATGCCATCGCCGCGACCTCCGGCCTCAAGCACACACACGCGTTTGGTGGGATCTTCGCTGAGGCGATGTGCCAGTACAGATCCCGCCGAACCGCCGCCGACGATGACATAGTCGAATTGCAATACTGTGCTCCCAACTTCTTTCAGCAGTGGCCGCTGGGTCTTTGGCGTCCTGATCTAGCGGTTTTGGGAACACTGCGGGATTTTAGTAAAAAAACAATTATAACGCCAAGTCAGTTACCAAGGCCTTTAAGTTGTCACTCCAATGTACGGCCTCCGCAAAGAGGCGGCCCGCAATGGCTTTTGGGGTACCGATGATCTTCTGCGCATCGCGATTCCGCCTCTGAAGTCCGTTTCACCTAGTTTCTCAGGTTTCCCGAGCGCTCAAAGCGCATCTGCGAGATTGATTTGTTAACGTAATATGTTGTTTTCATTAACGAACTGAAGAAAACGATGAGAAATGTGAAGTTTTTTCAAATTGGGGGTTGCAGGTCCCAGACCTAATCCGTAAATACCCCTTCACCGGCGCTGGTGAGGCGCTTGGGACGCGGCGGAAGCGGCGGTGACGCTCAGGAGAGACTGGGGGCATCTTGGGAATGAGTTAGGCGGGCGCGCTGAGGTTATT
>NZ_JBXWSB010000040.1:0-33828 GCF_059613205.1 Ruegeria sp. BHSB064 | reverse complement strand
ATACCGCTTCGAACAAAGTTCGATAAACCGCGTTCACCGAGGCTTCGATGAACTCTGTAGGGTTGTAGACCACCTGATACTCAAGCCCGGACGGGAAATCTTGTGACAGTTCTTCGACAACCGCCAAAATCTCATCCGCCGACGCCAATGCGTTCGAGCCCGGTCGCTGGAAAATGCCAAGGGCCACGGCCGGTTTGTTGTTCAAGTACGAGTTGGTCACGTAGGAGCGTGCTCCAATTTCAACCCGCGCCACATCCCTGACCCGTACAACGCGCCCGTCGTCAGTCGACTTAACGATGACGCGACCAAACTGGCGTGGATCTTCCAATCGGCCTTGCGTTGTGAGCGTTACTTGAAAGGCGCTGTCGGTCGCATTGGGCGGTGATCCCAAGGAACCGCCCGAAACCTGAACGTTTTGTTCGCGCAGCGCTGCGACGACATCGCCTGACGTCAGCCCTAGCGAGCCAAGCCGGTCCGGGTCCAACCACACGCGTGCCGAGAATTCCCGTTCACCGAAAATAATGAGATCGCCAACGCCATCAAGGCGCACGAGGCGATCTCTGACACGCGAACGGGCGTAGTTGGATACATAAAGCTGGTCAAAGGTCTCATCGGGCGAGAGCATATGGATGACCATCATAAGATCGGGTGAAGACTTGTTCGTCGTGACGCCGAGCGCCCTGACCTCCTGCGGAAGGCGCGGTTCAGCGATAGAAACGCGGTTTTGGACAAGAACCTGGGCAGCGTCGAGATTGGTGCCTAGTTCAAACGTAATCGTCAGCGACATAGACCCGTCAGCCGTCGAGTATGACGACATGTAGAGCATGCCCTCAACACCGTTGATTTCTTGCTCCAACGGGGTCGCGACCGTGGCAGCAATTGTTTCAGCGTCTGCTCCGGGGTAACTTGCCCTGACCACAATCGATGGCGGGGCGATTTCCGGGTACTGCTCAACGGGTAATTCGAAATACGCGAGCAACCCAACGATAGTTGTCACAACCGCGACAACGATCGCAAAGATGGGTCGAGTGACAAAAAACCGCCCCATATCAGTTTTCTGCGACCAACGGTAGCTCGATCATTTCCGCAGCAACGACGGTGCCCGGACGGGCGCGCACAAGACCTTCGATGACCAGCGTCTCCGACCCATCCAAACCTTCACGCACGACCCTGTAGCCGTCTATTCTGGGGCCCGGTCGGATTTCCTTTGGTATCACGTTGCCTTCAGCATCTACTGTCATCACGAGTCTTCGGTTTTGATCCGAAGCAATCGCTTCATCCGGGATCAGAATGCCCTCGTAGGGAAGCGATCCCGGAACATTGACGCGTCCGAACAAACCGGGCGTCAAAAGCTCATCCGGGTTGGGTAGCACCGCGCGCACGCGCATTGTGCCGGTTTCATCATCAATGCGGTTTTCCGAGAAATCCAGTATTCCGTTCTGAGGCGGTATGCTTCGGTCAGCCACTGTTACCTGTACTTGAAGATTGTCCGCGCCTTCTTGCAGAACGGATCCGCGGGCACGCGCGTCCCGCGCGTATGCCAGAAAATAGCGTTCATCTATGTCGAAATAGAAATAAATCGGGTCGGTCGAGACGATCGATGTCAAAAGGGTGTCTTGAGCTATGATCAGGTTTCCAGGATCAACCCGGGCTTGGTCGATACGTCCTGACATTGGTGCTCGGATTTCCGAGTACTCCAGATCAAGCTCGGCCAACTCCAGTGCGGCGCGCGCTTGTTCCAGAGCACCTTGCGCCGCAAGAAAAGCTTCGCGACGTTGGTCCACCACGCTCTCCGCGATGTTGCCATTTCTGATCAAAGCCTCGGCGCGTTCAAGCTGATCAGTCGTAAAGGCGCTTGTTGCTTCGGCAATGCTGATCTGTGCCCGTGCTTGCCTCAATGCAGTGCGAAACTGACGCTGGTCGATCGTAAAGAGCAAATCGCCCTGTTCGACGAGTGTCCCGTCCTTGAAATGCACCTGATCCAGAAAACCTGAAACCCGCGCTCGGACGTCCACGTCAGCCGCGGCGCCGAAGCGACCGACAAATTCATCATCTTCGACTATGGATTTCACAACCGGTTTTGCCACCGTCACGGGTGGAGGACCCTGCTGAGCCACAAGAGCGCCGGAGAGGGCGATCAAAAGAACAGTGGCGATGTGAAAAACCCTGATGATCATTTTCATGCCCCCGCGATTGACAATGACTTTAGGTCAAATCCTCCATCGAACACTTTAGAATGTTCTAGCACAAAGGATCTAGTTGATTTGATGTTAGTGATCATTCTGCTCCATTTCTGGACCACATGCAGCGAAATACGACTAATTTATTAGCAATAAGTGATGTTTAGGTTCGGCCCATACCGGACCTTCACCCTATAGTCTCCATGCTGCGGCGCGACCCGTCGAACCGGTCGTTCGCTGCGAGTACGAAGTCTGGATTGAGAGAACTCACGATCTACGGAAAATCCTGCAGTTCAAGTACTGCAGCTTAGCCGTTTCCAACAGCGCATCTTTGAGTTCGGGCCAGCGCATGATCTATCCTCTTTCGACCCCTTCGGGTCTTACGGGTAAAACTACAATCGGCTGATCAGCTTCAACAATCATGATCCCATCAGTGGTGCCGTTCCGCAGCATTCAACGCGATGCCGGCCATCACCCGCTTAGGGATAGTTTGACTGAGAACGCGTTGTACGGGTCGAGATCACTTGCAGGGCGTGTCCGAGGGATAATGCAACATTGAATGATAATATTGTGGTTCATCACCATTCAAAAGCATAAGGAAAACTGCTAATATTCAATGATTATCTTACGACTATTTTAGGGGAAAAAACGACATAAGCCACTCTGTTTATTGAATTTATCTGGCTCTGCCTGCAATCCATTGGGAGGAGATGATGGCAAAATCCTACGCAAAAGAAGACGCTCCCCGTGTCTCACTTGATCCAGCGGACTTTCAACCACCAAGTGGATACACGCCCGGTGACGGCCATCACGGGCATCAAAAGAGTTTCACCTCGACCCGAACCGCCAGCCATCGTGGTCACAAAATCAAGATCAAGACCACCTATCGCGTTGAGATTGATGGCGAGCCATTGACTCTTCACACCACGGTCATGGATGACGGTTCCGTTCATTGCCACGGCCTACCCAACTATTCCTTCCCGTCTGCCATCGACATGGCGAAATCGATTATCGATAGCGCCGGTCTTGCCTGGTATGACCATGATGATCTGGGCGGCGGCCATGACGATCATGCAGCAGGGCACCACGGTTCCCACAATGCAATGGATGGGGGAGATCACTGATGGCTGGCACTCGCGAAAACATCCTTGTCAGCACCCAGGTGCGCGACGACTTCCTGCAAGCCATGGTCGCTCTTGATCAGCCGAATTCCGGCATCATGGCGAGCGATCTTGCGAATTTCCTCCAGACTAACAATCTGCCGCTCACTATGGTTGGGCAAGAACAAGAGATGTCGATCTATGATATCTTCGTCTTCTGGCACGTCCTGGCCATGTCCATTCCTTTGTCGGTCGGAAACGCGGCCCATAGCGGCCCAATCTTCCTGCCCTGGCACCGCATGTACATGATCCGCCTTGACGAGATGTGCCAGCAAGTGCTCGGCAATCCGGATTTCGGTCTTCCTTATTGGGATTGGGCAGCCGATGGCGCACTCCCCGTCCAGGATCAATGGCGAACAGACCTCTGGTCAGCCGACTATATCGGTGAAGCCCGCGGTCGCGTCCGCACCGGCCCCATCGCACAAATGCAAGTTCGCTTGGTCCAGCACCCTCAAACCGGTGATCTGGTCTCAGTTGCACCGCGCCCGATCATACGAGCGTCCGGCATGAACCCGAATGTTCGCGATCTTCCGACCGAGGCATGGGTAGAGGCGGCTCTTGATCAAGTGGATTACGATCGCAATCCCTGGGGACAAAGCGTCGTCAGTCATCGCAACGTGTTGGAAGGCTGGGTTCAAGGACCGCAACTTCACAACCGCGTTCACGTCTGGATCGGTGGCGATATGGGGCCAGGCACATCCCCTAATGATCCAGCCTTCTTCCTCAACCACTGCAATGTGGATCGGATATGGGAGCTCTGGATGGGACGTCATGGTCCGGAATATGAGCCCGGCCGCAATCGGGGACCACAAGGCCATCGGATCGACAGCATTATGGTCTCCATAATCGGTCAAGCGTTAACGCCCGAAGATGTGCTCGACCCATCTCAATGGTACGTCTATGACCATCAGCTCATTGCTTGAATGGTGACATTGGCTGATCAAACGATGAAGGGTGTTGGGGATGAGTGAACCGCGCTCTTCCCTATCGCTGAAGGTCGAGAACTTCGTGTCTGGCATCGTCCGGTTTGTCAATCGCTTTGCGAGGACGGCCTTGTTGGTCGTCTTCAAACCGCAGCGCTTTGATCATCGGCTCGGTCGACCCATCCGTAACAAGCAAATTGTTCCGCTGCTAACCTTTCTCATTGTCGGGAGCTTCTTCTCCTTCATCGTCGACACCCATGCCGAAGGCTAGATCGTCTATTTCAACTGGATCTGGCTCGATCATGAAATTAATCAGAAGATTCAGCAACGTGGCGGAAATATACTTTCTCTCACTGCGATTGTGCGCTCGGGCCTACCGACCTTTCTGTGTTTTGCCATTCTGGTTCAATTCTTTGCCTGGGGTTTAGCCAAGTCAAAATGGTTGAGACCGCGCGTTGCGGCGACGCTCAGCTATGCCTTTGGATTGCACGAACCTCTTTTGCTTTCGCCTGTTTTCTTCCCATTATTGGCATCTGTGCCTTCACGACCTGGTTCCCAGTCTGCTGGATTTGGATCACCGATTTCCCGACCCAAAGCTGTCACTCGGCTGAACTAACACACCTGTATTTGCAGCCCGCATTTCTGACATTCGCCAAACCTAATTGAAGCGGCCGCCTTTTTGGATGACCTCAATCTTGTAACCGTCGGGGTCTGTTGCGAAGAAAAAGCGGGCGACAAGATCGCCGTTCGGTGCGAAGTCGACTGGGTCACCCACCTTGATGCCGTTTCTGGTCAGGTGAGCGTGCAGAGCATCTGCATCCTCTACGACGAAAGCCAAGTGAGCGTATCCATCTCCGAGGTGGTAAGGTTCAGTGCGGTCTTTATTCAGGGTCAATTCAAGCTCAAAACCGCTATATTGGTTCGCGAGATAAGTGAGGCGAAAGCTCTCAAAGTCGAGCTGATCTACGACATCTAGATCGAACGCAGTCTTGTACCATGCGATCGACACAGCATCGTCCAATACACGAATGCAGGAGTGAACCATTTTGGTCATGGGTGACGCCTTTCTCTAGCGACCGATACGTTCTTGGACGTCGGAGGCGAAGTCTTCGTAGCGCCGAAGCGATTTGACCGCGACCTGAACGTGATGCCCCATCTTTTGCATGATCGGCAGATCGAAAAGAATTTGGTCTAGCGCATCCGGTGTATCGACTTCGACGATCGCCAGGACTTTGCGTTCACCGACCACTTTCCAGAGGTCTTTTACAAGGCCTGCGGATTTGGCACCCAGTGCGGCTTCGGCTTCCTCGGCCCAAACGCCTAGTAGGCCCTGTTGCTGCATCGTGGCGTCGTATTCGACAGTAAAATCCAAGCGATAGAGCATCTGACTACCTACCGCTTACGGCTGTACCGAGCGCTGGGAACCGAACGATACGATAGGTGCCGATCGACGCGTCTTTGCCGCCGTTCAGGACAGGCGAGCGGTGAAGCTCGTTGATCGTCGCATAGACAAAACCATCGACACCCATCGAAAAGCCGTCGGGCCAGGGGAGGTCTTCGTCTGATTGGTAGAGCACCTCATAGGTGCCATCTGGCTTTGTCACACCGATGGCATTGTCCGTCATCGCGGTGATGTAAACGTTGCCCTCGACGTCCACGGTAGAGCCGTCGGAGGTAACCTTGTCTCCATAGCGATCGACCTTGGCAGCGAGCGCCTCGTCACTCAGGGATTCGTCGAGCAAGTCGCGTGTTCTGACGCGGTACATCGAGGTGGACGTCATCGGCGCAAAATAAACCCAGGTGTTCGTCGGGTCGACAGTGATCGGGTTGATGCCGATCTTGGCAGGATTGCCGCCCAGTGTAATCTCGCGCCCGTCGATGATCATGGGTGTATCTTCGGGGATTGTGAACTGGCTGCCTTCAAGCACGCGGCGGACGCGACCAGTGTTCATATCGACGACGATGATGGCAGAATTCGCCCCATCGCCAGTGTCCGAGATGTAGATTGCGCCGTGTTCGCGGTCGACTGCAAGGTCGTTGAGGAAAGAAGTTGCACGCGCGGCAGGTTGGCCAATGTAGTAGATTGCGTGCAATTCTTCAGTGTTGGTGTTCCAACCCACCACGCGACCAGTCTGACCTTCGCCTTGACCGTCGAGCATCCAAAGAATGCCTTCACGATCTGCGCGCAGGCCAAGGACACCGCGAAGACCGTCACCGTCATCCTGAGGAGCGCGGGCCCAGGTTTCGCTGGGGTAAGGTTTGGTGCTGCCGTCGGGCATGACTTCAACCACGCGCAATTCAGGGCCATAGAATTCATGGACCGACATGAACATGCGTCCATCAGGGCCAATTGCGAGATTGCCCGGAGGCATGTCCTTCGGAAATTCAAGATAGGTTTCAAGCCCTTCGGCCGCGACTGGGCCTGCCAAAATGGCGATCGCGCTGACGGCATACGTTAAGTGCTTCATGATGTCTGTCCTCCAGTTGAGTCATCAAACGGGATAGACAATCGAATAATTTTGATTAATACGCTCATTACAGAAACCAGCGTTAGAATATTTCGAATGTATTCGATTGATGATCTCAGGACGTTTGTTGCCATTGCCGAGGCGAACGGTGTCACGGCAGGGGCGCGACGCGTTGGTATTTCTGCCGCAACTGCTAGCCACCGTCTGAACAAGTTGGAAGCGGCGCTGGAATTAACGCTGTTTCACCGCAATAGTCGCATGGTGCGGCTCACGGATGAGGGTCGCATTTTCTTTGAACGAACCGAGGCTATCCTGGCCGACTTGGCGCAGGCAGAGCGGGATGCAGGCAGCCGGGTGGCGCAATTGAAAGGGCAGTTGCGCGTGACGATGTCGCCCTGGATCCTGTCGCGGTATATTCTGCCGAATTTGCCTGGGTTTCAACGCGAGCATCCAGAACTGATGTTCGATTTTCTTGCAGTGGACCGGTTTGTCTCCCTCTCAGCGGAGGGACAGGACTGCGCGGTTCGGGTTGGAGAGCTCTCTGACAGCGCGCTGGTGGCCCGCAAGCTGAGCGACAACGAACGGATTATCTGTGCCTCGCCGGAATTTCTCTTCAGATATGGTGAGCCAAAGGACGCGGACACTGCGCTTGATCTGCCATGGGTAAGCCTCCCGTGGCAGACACGGATTGCCTTCGCGGATGCACGGGGCAAGAGAACAGACACGACCATTCGATCAAGCGTCCTGGTCTCCAACTCGGATACGTTAACTGAGGCGGTAACCCGTGGGCTTGGCCTGGCGATTAAATCGCGCTTGGCAGTGCAAAACGAGCTTGACGAAGGACGTTTGGTTGAAGTGGCCAAAGGCTCGCTCTGGAAGCCCGCAGCGCCGATTTGGTTCGTCTTTCCACCCGAAGCGCGGTCGGCTTCAAAGGTAGATGTGTTTGGTACGTTCGTTTCAGAGTGCTTTGCGTAGATGGCGGCCCAAACCGGACGTTCTCAACTAGTCTTTGTAGCGTCTTACATGTTCACCTTGTCATTTGAACACCGGTAGTATTGCAACTTTCGAAAACTGATCAGCCAGCAATACTCATCGTTTAACTTAACGATTTGAAGGACCACAATTTCCGAATGACATATCGCACTATTTGAAACAGACTACTTCCATAGGAGCGCAGAATGTCAGATGTTTTCGAACGCATCGCAGGCTGGTTGCAAAGACTGGCCTTTTTCGACGGGGACCTTGCGGGCCTGGTTGAGCATTTCAGCGAGCGGTTAATAGACGGAGGTGTCCCGGTCACGCGTGTTTCGATTGGCCGGCTCCTGATGCATCCGGTGATAGGCCTCGTTGATGTGACCTGGGATTCTTCAAAAAAACATGTGGAATGGACAGTTCTGCCACGACGAGCAATCACCACCAACACTTTTGAGGATGGCCCGTTTGGCGAAACCACGAAAATGGCGAATGAAGTTGTAGAAAGTTTACCAAACAACGATCTTTGGGAATTGGCCGAAAACATGGCAGAGGGATTGATGCCGGTGCCTGTGTTGCGTGCTGACCTGACTGATCCAATCACCCGCGACAGATATCCGATATATAGATCGTTGGCGGCTTCTGGAACGACAGATTATTTGGTTTTTTCAGTTCCGTTTGGAGACCGCACCGTAAACTTCGATGGTGGAGCCAAATCGCTCCAAGGCGCTTCAGTATCCTTTGCCACGAAAAGGCGCTCTGGGTTCACAGAACGCGAAGTTGAAGGTCTCAAACGATTGACCACACCTCTATTTGGCACGGCGCGCCTATATACCGAACAATTCCTGGCGGCTGAGTTGATGGAAACGTACGTTGGCCGGACATCGGGAAAATCTGTTTTAAATGGGCAGATTTCTCGTGGCGATGTTCGCGAAATAGACTGCGCGCTTCTGTACAGCGATATGCGTGGCTCAACTGCGCTTAGCCAGCGCTTGCCATCGGAGGACTATGTTGCAGCAGTAAACTGCTACTTCGACTGTGTTGCGGGGGCTGTTCACGACCACGGTGGCGAAGTGCTGAAATTCGTAGGTGATGGCTTGCTCGCCATTTTTCCATTTGACGGCCGCCGACGTTTGCCCGAGGACATGTGCAGTGCGGCATTGTCGGCAGCTCGCGAAGCATTCCAGCGACGTGAAGAAATTTCTCCAGCGGATCGGACCAGCTTTGGCATTGGCCTGCACATGGGAGCAGCCGTTTATGGCAACGTTGGAACCGAAAGAAGGTTGGACTTTACGGTTACAGGAACTTCAGTCGCAATGGTCAGCAGGTTGGAAGGCCTGACCCGAACACTAGATGCGCCACTGTTGGCAACTGGAGATTTTGTCAATCTCGTTTCAGACAAAGCCCATAATCTCGGCAAACGACAGTTGCATGGATTCAAAGAACCAATAGACGTTTTTTCTTTTGAACCTCTAGGCTGACGTTTTCTATGAGATTGACGGAACCAAGTTTTGTGTCTGGTTCGTTGACGGGTTCAGCCCAAAGCTGACCTTCAAAACCGTGCATTTCGGTTCCAACTTTGCAGGCTGATGCTTCCTCTCTAGACGACAATATTGATGGTCGCCTCAAGACCAGTCGCACCCTGTATGAATTCCATCGACACCGCATCAGCCTCTGCCTTGGACATACGGTTGAATAAACCATCGCGGGAATTGTTCGGATGGCCTTTAATGTAAAACTGCGTCGTCAACAGTTCGCGCTTTCCGTCAAACACCTTTACATGAATATGTGGTGTGCGACCTGGGTAAATCGTGGGTTTTATCGTGCGAAACACGTAGTTCCCGCCGTTGTCAGTCACGTCATGGCCAAAGCCCTGGAAAGCTTGGTCAAAGTTAGCACTGCGACGGTCGCGCGGGTGCATGTAGTTACCATCCATGTCGCATTGCCAGATTTCGATGCGATGTCTCGCAAGGGGTTGTCC
This sequence comes from Ruegeria sp. BHSB064, assembly GCF_059613205.1. Lineage (NCBI taxonomy): Bacteria > Pseudomonadati > Pseudomonadota > Alphaproteobacteria > Rhodobacterales > Roseobacteraceae > Ruegeria > Ruegeria sp. BHSB064. Next base: position 24,144 of record NZ_JBXWSB010000040.1, on the reverse strand, counting down.
ATTGGCGTCCGTGAGCGTCCCACGTAGTGTAAAGACTTCGCCACCGGCTTCTTCAACACGTCCTTTGATCTTAACGAGGTCATTATCTATATCGGGCCTCCGCATGGCTGGCGTCGGGTAATATGGCCCTTCTGCGGCGCCTGGTGTTAGCACAGCCGTAGCGGCTCTTGCAGCCAGCGAACCGACGCCCATTAGTGCTGCAATGCCGCTTAGAAGGTTACGGCGGGACTTGGTATTCTGTTTCATAGCGTGTCCTTTCCCGCACGGGATAGCTCCCTTTATCCATCAAAATTACACACTGTGCAGCGCACGTCACGTCGAGGTCTGCCTTCGCAACCAAAGCCGCCGCTATGCATATGGATCAAGAAACGCGACTTTCGGGTGGGCATTCAATTGTCTCTTGATTGAATCAATGTCACCCAAAACCCAGAGACTCCCGATTTTTTGTTCCCGCAATGTGAAGAATGCCGCCCCGGACCATTCGATCCTTTGCTGCGTTCCGTCTACCCCGAAGAATTTACCATGGTGCGTGCCGACGAAGGACATTCGCGCAGCTGCTTTTTCTCCTGCATCAACGATTTCAACGATATTGCATTGAAAATCCGGAAGAGCCGCTCGAACTTCTTCCATGTAACGAATGAACTCATCTGGCCCTGAGCGTTTCGGTCCGAGGCTCCCACGAAAATCGAACTTTGGGTGTAGGATTTCTCGGGCGCACTCGATGTCCGCCGCGTTCCATGTTTCGTGGTAAAATCGCTTAATAAGATCAGACAGCGTCATGAAGTTGCCCCGGCATTGATGATAGGCTCAACATATCACGGCGCGAATTCGGGTGTTAAGGGCTCAGAGTGATCACTCGTTACCACTGAAGTAAACAGTAGAGGTGTTCCCAGACATCCGGGCCGATGCCTTCGGAGATGCGCAACGCTGTGCTATGATTTCTGTGACCTAACCACAGAGGTACACTTTTGATGCGACCCGAAACGCGCAATCGCATTTTGACGCTCGGTATTGCCATTGCTGTCATTGCTGCAAGGCCGGATCTTGCCCTTGCCTCGGACGGAGAGTGTGGCGCGCCAGATGCACCGTGCAAGCTAAAGGACGGTGAATACTACGTGGCCCTGCCAGAGGCTCCGGATGAACCGCCTGCCGTCATTTGGTTGCACGGTTATGGACGGTCTGGGAAAGGGATGATCCAGAATGCCGCCTATGTCGATCCCTTCATCCGGCGCGGCTATGCAGTGATTATGCCGAGCGGGCAGCCCAGTATTAATAACAAAGACCTCGATTGGGGCGTGGCTGACGGGTATGACCTGGCACGCGATGATGTCTCCTTTGTCGGCGCAGTTCGCGCCGACGCGGTGGAGCGCTTCGGTATAGACCCGTCGAGAATACTGATCGCAGGTTTCTCCCGTGGTGGTTCGATGGTTTGGGACACTGCGTGCCAAGCGCCGGAGTTGGCGAAAGGCTTTGCTGCTGCGGCTGGAGCATTTTGGGAACCCATGACCACAGAGTGTGATGCGCCAGTTCACCTGCTTCACGTACATGGCTTCAAAGACCGAATGGTGCCGTTCGAAGGCCGACAGCTGACATGGGAGGGTGTTGATTTTCACCAGGGTAACGTCATGAAGGGCTTGGATGTCTGGCGCCGCGAGAATGCCTGTTTGGGTAGCGCGGAAAACAGCTTTGGCGACGATGACTCGATGCAAAAGGATTGGACGAATTGTGCTGCCGGCTCCATCCGGTTGAAGGTCACTAAAGGCGGGCACGGTGTGCCGGAGGGCTGGCGAGACGCGGTGCTCGACTGGTTCGAAGCTCTTCCTTGAGCACTTGATTGCCCCGCATACCCTTCGGTTGCTTTGGTCGGATATGTATTCAGTAGCACCCGACCTAATTGATGAAAGGGTGAGAAAATGAAAGAACAAGTGTCCAATCACTATGGCCGCAGCCTCAGTTTGATCGACCAGATAGCTGATAGCCTGAAGGCCGCTGACTTTGACCCGAAGAAACTGCGCGCCGCTGACTTCGAACCAATTGATGAGTTCCATTTTCGCGGCAGACAGGCGACTTTACAGCTATTGGAGAAACTGGAGTTGGCGCCAGGTTCGAATGTGCTTGATATTGGTAGTGGCCTGGGTGGGGTCACCAGAACAATTGCCGAGGAAACAAAGGTTAAGGTCACTGGCATAGATCTGACGCAAGAGTTTTGCGACACAGCCAAAACCATTTCAGATTGGGTCGGTCTCAGTGAGAAAACCATGTTCATTCAGGGAGATGCGACAAAGCTTCCATTTTCGGACAGCAGTTTTGATGGCGCGGTAACTGTCCACGTTGCAATGAACATCCCGGACAAGCTTACGGTGTACAAAGAGGCCCACCGTGTCCTGAAGCCCGGAGCGCGATTTGGTATCTATGACATTTTACAGGGCGAAGGTGGTGACGTCGTTTATCCGATGCCGTGGGCTATGGACGCCTCGATCAGTTATCTCGCAACTCCAAAAGAAATGGCCAGCTTTCTGCAAGATGCGGGTTTTAAGGTATTGGATGAAGAAGACTCGACGACTGAAAGTTTTGAATGGCTTAAGGCGAGAATTTCGAAGCCCAAGTCTGGTCGCACCATGCCGGTTACGACACAGATTCTCTTTGGGAACGTCGCCAACGATATGGTTCAGAACCAACTTCTTGCTTTGGATGAACGTCGTTTGTTGACATACCGCTTCATTTGCATGGCCTGACGATAAGATTGCGCCGGTGCTCGAAACAGTCATTCTCTGCGGTATGCGTGATTGACTGACGGCAGCCCAAACCTGGCATTCGCAACTAAGCTTTTCAATTTACGAGTTGCGGAGAAAAGTAGTGCCCTCTCAATCCAGAATAACAACGCTTGTTCTCGAAATTGGAGCTCCCAAATACACCTCGACGAGACCTATACCGCCGACAGTTCAGGGTGGCGATAGGCCTCAGGGTACGACATTGGCTTGCGCGGTCCTTTGGGCACAACGCTATTCCAACTGCGTCCGAAATAACCCTGGCGGCAGTGTACAAGAGATCCTGCCTCGGCAATTCCGGGCAACGCGTATACACGGCACAGCCACCGCCACAAGTATGGGTAATCTAGGATTCTCGCACCATTAAGCTTCATTCGCACATAGTAGACGGGATCGTGACGATAGAGAGTTGGGAACAGGCGAAGATCTACTTCTGAAAAGCGGTTGCCGGTCAAATAGGGCCTGCCATCTGAGAGATGCTCCTCCAAATATTCGAGCGTCTCAAAATAGGCGTCAAAGGCTTTTTCATAGATCGTTTGATCAGACGAAAAACCGGCCTTGTAGGCACCATTGTTAATCGCTGTATATATCCGTTCGTTCAGGTCATGAATTTGGTGACGCGGCACTTCGTCTGGGTAAAGCCTGACGCGTTCGGCTGCCGGGATTGTGCTGCCAAGAGAATCCGCTGAGGCGTCCAGCATTCGGACAATTTCAGCGCTTTCGTTGTTAACAATGCGCCCTTGTATCTTGTCATATAGGATTGGAAGGGATTGCTCTTCAGAGCCTTCTGCACGATAGATTTCTTTGGCAAGGCGCAGTCCTTTGCCGGTGCCGGTCTCGCTCGTGCATTCTGGGAGAGTCACACCTGTGAGCGATGCAATCCGATCAGGCGCAAACTCCCATAGGTTTGGCGCCTCTGGATCGTCGTCGCCGGTGCGGTTTGGAAATGCAACGTCCATCGTGATGCTGTTTTGCAGGCCCAACACATTTCGCGCCAGCGTGACTCTGTGACACCACGGACAATTCAGTGCTACGAACAGGTGATAGCGATCAGGTTCTGCCGGAAACACCGGATCCCCAATAGCATGGCGAAAGCCGCTGACACCGCGCACGAATTCACCCCGTGCGCGGCGCTTGTTGATATCAGTTTGGTCTTCTTCGGTAGACGTGTCGGTCATGACTTCAGCATCATCCTCTGAGCCGGTGATGCAAGATGATTGGCACGGCCAATTCTTCTTCATCGCTGAGATGCCGTTTCAGGAACGCTTCAATCGTGTTGCTCGTCGCATGGAGCTGTCCGGCTTCATCGTAAGCTTGCGCCTCATCAAGTGCGGATAGCTTGATCACACGGTTCGCCGTGCGGGTGAAGTCACTCAACACCTTATCCAGATCGAAGTGATCCTGTTCCAGCAACTCAAGCCCCGCATCAAAACGCGGATCCGCAGCCGACAGTTCAGGGAAATAGCTGCGATCTTCCCAGCCGTGATGGCCATGCAGGTTCCCAACCAGGTTGCCGCCATAGTAGGACAGCCGCCCTGCATAGCCATCCAACCCCATGTCGCCATTCAACAGCTTCTCAGTATCCAAACGAATACGTTCTGCCACGCGGCGGAACATCTCGTGCGCACCCAGCCAATGTTTGGTTTTTTCTTTGAAACCCGGATGGGCTTCCCAGCTGTCGCGGGGGTATTGGTCCAAGAGAAACCGCAATTCTTGAGGCATGTCGTCTTGGCGAATGGTATATGTATCGAGCATCGGTTGTCTCCTTTCAGGCCAAAGATGGGAGGTCGGGCAACTGCTCGCTACTAGCGAGAACGCACAGTCACTATGCGTCAGCGAACCCCCACTAAGTCGGTGCCGCTCAAACCAACGATCTTGTGGATTCGGGATGCGATGTTGTGCTTGATGAATCCTTACAGGCCTTCGCGGCTGAAGTTGCGGACGGAGACCTAAATCAGCTCAACACTTGAGCCAAACATCGCGTTAGCTTGCAGACGATCTTGGCCACAAGGTGAATCAGTATCAGCCCTGAACCGGACTTTAAACGGGTGTCTATTTGCCATTAGTTTTAAGTTTAAAGTAGGCGTCTGAATCCTGCCTCAGTTTTTTGGCAAGTACCGATCCAACAGAGCGTCGACCAACCCTTCCTGAAGCTGGTAACCAGTTGCTTCATCCACACGCAAAATATCTTCCAGAATGACAAGTTGTTCCATGCCCGTCGTCATGGACAATCGCTTCGACAGGTCGTCGATTTCCTTCGGCTCCATCAATGGGTGAACTGGCGCAAGTGCTTCCGAAAAAGCCGCCACTCTTCTGGCGCCACGCATTTTGACCGTTCCATCCTCAAGAGATGCCTTTAGTGATTCCGCCAGAAACTGCCGGAAGTGTGCCTCATGAACCCGAGAAAACTCCAGATAGTAGCGCGCGACGATATGTACACGGCTCTTTACGTCATCCAGTCCCTCAAGAAGTTCCGACGTAGGAGTGACGGCAAGATCCAGCGTCGCGTCCAAAGCCAAGACACTTGGATCAGAAAAGTAACGATAGACCGTCGCACGGCTGGTTCTGGCCCGTTCCGCGACTTTTGCCAGCGTGACTTCCTTGCCTTCTGACATCAGGTCACGTGCAGCCGAAAGAAGTGCTTCTCGCGTTCGGTTGATTTGATTTGTACGAGGCGCCAATCTCAATCCCTTTGTGATACACTTGTCTCATAAATAGATGTGTGTATCATAAGCTCAGTGTGTTTCAAGTAAAGGGAGTCGCAGCAATGACTGAACCTCGCCCGCGAATTTATCATCTTCTTGGGAACCTTTTGACCTTCCACGCCTTTCCCAGTGAGACAGGAAATCGTTGCACAATCGTCGAGATAAAGACGGCGCCAGGTGCCGGTGCGCCGCCCAATCTTCATGCTGGAGAAGACGAGAGTTTCTATGTGCTCGATGGTGAATTCGAGTTCTTTTTGAATGGTGAGACAGTCAACGTCAAAGGTGGTGACTTCGTTAAGGTTCCGGACGGCGCAGTGCACGCCTTTACATGCACCGGAGAGCGGCCGGGTCGGTTACTTTGCATAAACGCGCCCGGCGCGATGCATGACACTTTTTTACTGAAGCCGGTGAAGCAATGCCTGATGGCACGACCGATATTCCGGCGCCAGATGGACCACCAAACATTCCGGGGATCATGGCCGTGGCGGGTCGAGTGGGAATGACGATCCTGGCGCCTGCTGACGTTCCCAGCTGACGAACGTGCGTGCATAACTCCGGGTTACGAAACGGAGGCTTTGGAACAAAGCTTCTGCCGTACACTCTGCCTTTTGATACTGGCTTAATCCGAAGCCGAAATTCACGACGAGACCTTGCGATTGAGGATAGCGGACATTCGCGGCGCTTTCCAAAAATGTCTTCTACGTGAACCAAAGCAATCGTTTAGGCGCAGGCGTGATAGCGGCATAGATCGTCTGCTATCAGTGCTTGGTTGAGTTCGTTTTGGCGTGAGAACGCTCAACTCAGCATTCTTTCCGAAACGTCCTCAAGAAGGGTATGAAGATCGAACTCTTCGCCCTTCTCCGCAAGCCCTTTGTCATGCAGAATGAAAGACAGCCCGTGCACGAAACTCCACAACAAAAAACCACGGCGGCGAACTTCGTCTGTGATTCCCGGTTCACCGAGACACTTTGCTACCTCAGTCAAAAGAATCCCGAAGCTTTGCTGGCCGCCTTCCTCCAGCCGGGAGTCCGCAATGCGGTCTGTGAAGCCGCCAAATTTTAGTCTGAAGATCCCGGGCTCATTTAACGCGAAGGCAATATACTCCATTCCTATGGCAGTAATGCGCTCGGGAGATCCTTCAGGAACGCCTTCCAGTGCGGCAAGCATTTTGTCTCGGTGCCGAACCATTCCTTCAAGGACAGTGGCGACCAGCATTTCTGTCTTGTCTTTGAAGTGCTTGTAAGGTGCCGCGGTTGATACGCCCGCGCGTCTGCACGCCTCGGATACAGAAAAACTGTCCGGACCTTTTTCTTCAACCAACTGTCGGGTTGCTTCGATCAGTGCAGCGCGGAGATCGCCGTGATGATAGGCTTTCTTGCTGACGGAAAGACCAGCCGCTTGTCTGTTTGTCGGATGATTTTTTTCGGTGCTGCTCATGATCCAACATGTGCCAGATCACGTATCTCTTGTCAAAGTGAGAACTTCTAACATATGTTAGAGACGCTAACTTGATGAGGTCCCCAAATGCCGAATCCTGCAAATTCATCTACTGAAGCGACCAAACCGAGCCTACTTACACGTGTGTTGCGCGGCACTGTGCGCCTTGGCGTGACCGTCAGTTTTATAGCTGTTGCAGCGGCCGCCGTTTACTTTGGCGCATCCGAGCTCACCCGTAGAGCGGACGCTGTCCCCGCACCGGATGCCGCCGCTGTGACACCGGTGTCCGTGACACCGATCACGTCCGAGAGCGCTTACACAGTCGACCGCGAATTCATCGGGCAGGTCGAACCTCAGCGTTCGGCAGATATCTCTTTCGAACTGAACGGGACGCTGGATCAAATTCTGGTGGATGAGGGTAACGAGGTTGCCAAGGGTCAACTTCTTGCGACACTGGACATCGCACTGCTGGAGGTCGAACGCGACCGTTTGATAGCATCACGTGACGCCATTGCAGCCAAACTTTCATTTGCAAAGAAAACAGTCGAGCGAAACGCAAAACTCATTGAAGAAGGCTTTACCAGTCAAGCCCGTCTGGACGAGGCCGTTTCTCAGCAGGATGAATTGCTATCCAGGATTGGCGAGTTAGATGCGGCCTTGCGTGATGTGACCGTTCGAATCGAGAAATCCAGTATCGAGGCTCCGTTTGCCGGTCAAATAACCGCGCGACACGTGGATGGCGGTGAAACTTTGCGCTCGGGCGAGTTGGTTCTGGGTATGGTCGAGGTCGTGTCGCCGCAGGTTCGGATAGGTATCCCTCTCGATGTTGATCCGGCGCTGCTGACTGACGTTGAAATCGAAATTGCAGGTCAAAGCTATCAGGCTGAGCTTGCAACTTTACGGCCCGATATTGACCCGGTGACCCGAACCCGCACCGCGCTGTTCGGTTTGAAGAACGCGCCGGACGTTGCTTTCGGACAAACCGCACGTGTGCATGTACTCGATCCCGTCCAAAGTGCGGGGACCTGGGTGCCTACAACATCTCTGAAGGAAGGAACTCGCGGTCAATGGACATTGCTCTTTGCCGACGCGCAAAAGACTGTACGCCTGGCGACTGTAGAAGTGCTACATGCCGAAGATGACCGCGTCTTTGTGCGTGGCGCGTTTCCGGAAGGCACCGTCCTGATCGATCAGGGGCCGCAGAGAGTCAGCGTTGGTCAGCGCGTTGTCTTCAACACTGGCGAGTAACGGAGCGATCTGATGGAAACCCTTACCTTTCGCCATCCCCGGCTGGTTGCCCTGATCATTTTGGTGCTTGTATCTGCAGGGTTGTCTTCGTTCCTATCGCTTGGGCGACAGGAAGACCCCACGATCACCAACCTCTTCGCAACTGTAACGACACAGTTCCCGGGTGCAGATCCAGAACGGGTTGAAGCGCTGGTGACTGCAGAAATCGAAGAAGAACTGCGGAAAATCGCCGAGGTGGATGAGATCAGTTCTGTCTCCCGCCCGGGCGTGTCGGTTGTTTCGGTAGAGTTGCTGGAAACGCTAGATGAAGCCACCATTGAGCAGGTTTGGGCCGAGGCTCGGGACGCCGTTGAAGATGCGCGCCAGATTTTTCCCACAGGGGTATTGCCTCCGGAATTCGATGCCGAGGGCATTTCTGCCTATTCTGCGGTCATTGCAGTTGCGGCCGAGGATCCAGACTTTCCATTAACTTTGCTGTCGCGTCATGCCGAAGCACTGGGCGACAGATTGCGTGCGATACCTGCCACGCGAGCAGTGGACTATTTCGGTCAGCCGAAAGAAGAGGTGCTCGTGAGTGTGGATATGGACAAGGCCGCTGCGCTTGGGCTTGGCGCTGCCGAGATTTCCCAGCGGATCGCCGAAGCAGACGGAAAGGTTCAGTCTGGGCGGTTGCAATCTGATGTCGACCTGACCATCGGCGTCAGCGGAGAAATTGAGAGTTTGGATCGCATTCGGAGCATCGTCCTGCGTGAAAACGCAGGCGGTGCCGTGGTGAAGCTCGGAGATATTGCCAGCGTAGACCGTGGCGCACGCGAACCGCAGTCCTCAATCGCGTTTGCCAACGGAAAGCCCTCGGTTTTGGTCGGGATTCTGGCGCAGGACGGCGTACAGATCGACCGTTGGACAGGCTTCCTTCGGGATGAGCTTGATGCCGGCGCTGCGTCGGTACCTTTGGGCATGCAGGAAATACTGCTGTTTGATCAAAGCCAGTACACGACGGATCGTTTGTCAGAGGTTGGGGTCAACATGGCCATTGGCGTGGCTCTGGTCGTGGCAGTTTTGTTTGTTACGTTAGGGGTTCGGGCAGCCGCGATTGTGGCTTTGGTTTTGCCGGTTGTCTCATTGGCGACCCTGGCGACTATGAACATGATTGGATTGCCAATCCATCAGATGTCTGTGACCGGACTGATTGTTGCCCTCGGACTGCTCGTTGACGCAGCCATCGTGATGACCGATGAAATCCGACGTCGTCTGCAGGATGGGATGGAGCGACTTGCAGCCGTGCGAGATGCTGTTCGCAGGTTGGCCGCGCCACTGCTGGCATCGACCGTGACAACGGCGCTTGCCTTCACGCCGATGATCTTGCTGCCGGGACCCGCAGGCGACTTTGTCGGTGCCATCGCTATCGCCGTGGTGCTTATGCTTGTCTGGTCCCTTGTTGTGGCCTTGACGGTGACCCCGGCGATTGCGGGCTGGCTACTGTCGGACCGCCCCGACGCAGGAATGCTGAGCCGCGGCATCAGCATCCCGCCGCTTGCCCGAATGTTCGAGGCCTCAATTCGATTGTCAGTCGCTAATCCGGTGCGATCCATCGTGTTGGCATTGATCTTGCCCGTGCTTGGCTTTGCGGCCTTTCCAACGCTGACCGCGCAATTCTTCCCGGGCGTCGACCGCAACCAATTCTATATCGAAGTCGATATGCCGGGTGGAACGTCAATTGCCACCACCGAAGCAACCGCCCGCCAGATCGATGAAATGCTGCGGGCTGACGACGGCGTCAAAAGTGTCTACTGGACCGTCGGAGAGTCCGGCCCGGCATTCTACTACAACATCGTTGGAAACCGTTCGCGCGAGCCCGGTTTTGCGCAGGCCATGATCACGACCGACACGGCTGAAGACGCGGCTCGCCTTGTTGGAACGTTGCAGAGTCGTCTGGATACCGACTTTCCTGACGCGCAGATCATCGTTCGCAGTCTTGTTCAGGGCCCTCCTGTCGCCGCACCGGTTGAAGTCAAAATTCAGGGGCAGGACATCACGGTTTTGCGTGATCTGGGCGACGAGGTGCGTTCAGTCATGGCCAATCTCGATCTGGTAACCCAGGCGCGCGCCAGCGTGAACGGCGGCAACCCTCAAATCCGGTTCGAAATTGATGAGGTCAAAGCGCGTCTGCTGGGACTGGACGTGGCCGATATAGCTGGTCAGCTGGACACGGCGCTTGTTGGCATCACCGGTGGATCACTGATCGAAGGGACTGAACAGTTGCCGGTGCGTGTTCGCCTCGGCGACGAGGTGCGATCAGACCTAAGCGCCATTGTCAGTATGCCGATCCTGCTGCCCAATGCAGCTGCGATATCTGCGACTGGAGCCTTCCCAGCGGTACCGCTGTCGGAATTGGCCAAGCCCGTGATTGAACCGGCAGAAAGCGTAATAACTCGAACGGACGGCGTGCGTGAAAACACCATACAAGCGTTTATCGTACCCGGTATTTTGCCCGAAGAGGCTTTGCAGGACATACTAGAAGCGCTTGATGCGTCTGGGTTTGTGTTGCCGCAAGGCTATTCGATGTCCTTAGGCGGCGACAGTGATGCCAGATCCAACACCGTGGGCAATCTGCTTGCCTCTGTTGGTTTGATTGTCACACTCTCCATCGCGACCATCGTTCTGACCTTTAACTCGTTCCGGCTGACCCTTGTGACCTTGGTCGTGTGCGTGTTGTCTGCAGGCCTTTCAATGCTGTCGCTGGCCGTTATGCAATTCCCGTTTGGAATAACGGCGATCATCGGAGTCATCGGCTCGATCGGGGTTTCGATCAACGCGGCGATAATCATTCTGACCGGGTTGCAACAAGACGCTGACGCAAGCCAAGGTGACCGAGCGGCCATGGCGCGCGTCGTGACTGGTTCAAGTCGGCACATCATCTCGACAACAATCACAACCTTTGGCGGCTTCCTACCCCTGATCATAGCTGGAGGAGCATTTTGGCCACCATTCGCCGTTGCAATCGCCGGGGGCGTGCTGTTGTCGACTGTCGTATCGTTTTATTTCACCCCACCCGCGTTCGCGTTGGTTTATCGTGGAAAGTTCGACAAACCGCTTGAGGCAGAAAACCAGCATTCCCAGCCTCAAGAAGCTATTGTTGCGCTTGTGGCAGAGTGAGGATCGATACTACTTCTCCTTGCGAGATGGTATGTTTCGAAGCCGTCGTTGTTCGAAGCAAGTTTCAATTTCTGCTACGGGTCGCACGCTGAACATTGCAAAGGCTGGTTTCTGCGCAAAACGGTCATTTGTACGCGGCGCAGCATTCGACACTTTGGGCTCGATGCCGACATCGGAGCAGGTGCAGCAAGCCCCTTGCCCCATGTCATGCTGCCACCGAGGGCGGCCCAAACCGGTCATTGGCGAACTTGACGAGATGCTGCTAATGCAGCTCGTATTGTGGACATTTGCAGCCTGTACAAAGCAATTGACCGCGTTTTGATTTGCAGTGCGGACGCATGTGACGTTGAGATCGGGATTCATTTGTAGAGTTCCCGTTTTTCTGCAAAACCGTCGCAATGCAAATCGGCTCTCTATCGCCTGAAGTGCATTGAACACAAAACAAAATGTTACCCTGTGACTTCTATCTTTTGCGGTTCGCAAACATGTTAGATTCGTCCATCATACGCTCTCCGATCGATCACGGCAGCGATGACTGTGAAACTATCAGCATCCTGCGAGGCAGCAAGAGCGGCCCTCAGCTCCGCGTCGGACCGCACAGTATGCCCCACACCGCCAAAGGCCTCTGCCAAGCGCGCGAAGTCGTGCTTCGCAAAATCCACGCCTGCGTTCTCAAGCTGCCGCCCGCGCTGTTTAATCTCAATTAGGGCAAGGCTCGCGTCCACGAAGACCACAAAAATCGTTTTCAGACCAAGCTCTGCTGCCGTCGACAACTCCCCTGCCACCATCAGCATTCCGGCGTCGCCGGAGAATGAAACAACCCTGCGATCTGGTTCGATCAATGACGCGCCCATAGCAAGCGGCACGGCACAACCCATTGTGCAAAAGGCAGACGATTGCAGCAGGCTTTTCGGGGCGTAGCAGCTCCACTTCTGCGAAAGAAGAATGCAGTGCGCACCGGAATCGACTGTGGCTAAGGTTTCCTTTGGCAGCACTTCGCGGCAAATCTCAATTACCGTTCCCGGCCCCCAAACCTCCGTCTCGGCAAATGTTGAGGTCAAGCTCTTGCGAACCGAGTTGATCTTGCCGCAAGGCCAACGGGATTTTGCCGCGACCCCAATCGAGAGAGCGTCCAGCGTGTGCCCGACATGGGAAACGAACTGAAGGCTCGATTGGTGCATATAATGAATATTCGGCTCCGCCGAAATATCGATAACACTGACTGTCTGTGTGTCCCAGACATCGCGCCAACCGACCCGCATTTCAATCGGGTCGTAGCCAGCACAGATGATCAGATCGGCCTCCTGCACGAACGGTAGCAGGACTCTATCGTTCTTGGGCGACAGGCCCGCACCACCCATGCAAAGGGAATGATCTTCAGGGACAATCCCCTTCGCTTTGTAGGTCGTGATGACCGGCACGTTCTGCGTTTCGCAAAAACGCAGGATAGCGGCACTTGCATTGTCTTTGAGCGCATCCAGCCCCACGATCATGACCGGTCGTTTGGAATTCGCCAGCCACGATCGGGCCAGTGTCAGATCGTCATCCGCAGGAACAACGGCACTCACTTTCGTGCGGCGTCGCTTCTCAACAGGGCCAGGACGCGCGTCGGCTACAGAAATCGGTATATCGATATGGACAGGGCCATCGCGGCCATCAGTTGCGATAGCAACCGCTTTGTCCGCAATCGTATCTGCCCCTTCTGCGGTCAGCATAAAGCTGGCCTTGGTGATCGGGCGGAATACGGCTTGGTGGTCAAGAACCTGATGTGTGTAGGTGAGGGCCTCAGTCGAGTCGACACACCCTGTCAAGACGATAAGTGGCACACGATCTTGCCGTGCGTTGGCGACGACATTCACACCATTTAACGCGCCCGGGCCAACCGTTGCCAGGAGAATACCTGGTGCCCCGTTCATGTGATGCGCCCCTTCAGCCATAAAGCCGGCGCTATTTTCATGTTTGCAGAGAACGAATTCGATACCTGCTTTTTCAAGCGCATCGACAATCGCCAGCACCTCTCCGCCAGGCATGCCGAAAGCGTGCCGGCAGCCAGCATCATAGAGCCGCCGCGCGAGAAGGTCGGCGGCCCGCAGGTCCTTTTCAGTTTTCATGGGGCCTCCTATTCAGCCGCGTAACGCGCCGTTTCGGCAAGGCGCGTATACCCGTCCCGCGTCTGTGGTGTTTTGATGCCAAGAATGCTCCCGGCAACTTGGGTTCGAAGGATCTGTGCGGTCCCGCCACCTATGGTGAACATGCGCACATCGCGATACATCCGTTCCAGAGGTTCACGATCACTGTAGCCACGTGCGCCGAACATCTGCAGCGCGTCGTTGACCACCTTTATAGCCATCTCGGATGCAAAGAGCTTGGCGCGGGCGGCCATCATCATGTCTGGATACCGACTGCCGTTCGGACCACGTGATCGCGCCGCTTCGTGGAGAAGCAGCCGGGCTGCATGAACTTGCGTGTCCATATCGGCGAGCATCCATTGAAGTCCCTGGAATTCTGCGAGTGGGCGCCCGAACTGTTCGCGTTGGAGGAGATAGCGTTTGGCCTGTTCGAGCGCCCCTGCCGCGACACCCATGGCAATGGTGCCGGCACCTACGCGCTGCGAATTGTAGGCATTCATCAGCTCGGCAAAACCGTGCTTGAGACCTGAAGGTGGTTTGACCAGCCATTTCTCGTCGATCTCGACATTCTCGAACCGCAATTCTGCTTCGGGCATACCGCAAAGGCCCATCGTGTATTCGCGGCCAACCACAGTGAATCCCTTCGGCAGATTGCCCGAGATTGGATCGGCAAACAGAATGAAACCGCCAATCCCCTGTTCGACGCCCGCCTCATTAAGCACGCGCGCAAATACCAAGTGGAGCTTCGAGACCCCGCCTCCTGTGATCCAGTGCTTAGTCCCGTTGAGGATGTATGTGTTACCTCGTTTCCGGGCGGTGGCTTGCATGTCAGTCGCGGCACTTCCAGCGTGAGGTTCTGTGATGCAGATCGCGGGCTTGTCCCCTGCCAACACATATTGGGCGCAAAAAGCCTTTTGATCGTCGTTGCCGAACCCCATTACCGCGCTGATGCCGCCCATGTTGCCTTCGACAACGATGCGGGCCGTCAGGGTGCAGGCTTTCGCGATCTCTTCCACCACCAAGGCCACATCCAGAAAACTCGCGCCATGCCCGCCATACTTCTTTGGAATGGTCATACCCATGATACCAGCATCGGCCAGCTCACCAACGTTCTGCCAGCAATAGGCGCGCGACTTGTCCCATTCCGCGGCGCGTTTCTCAAATCCTGGGGCCAGTTCTCTTGCAACGTTCACAAGCGGATGCGTCATGGCGTGTCCCTCGTTTCTGTTTTCACCAGAATACGCTTGCAGAAATACAACTCAATCGAATAAGTTTTTATATCAAATACAGGTTTCCTTAACTTATGCAGACGCGCTCCCTCAGAACTCTCATGCGGATCTCCAAGATCGGCTCCTTTGCAAAGGCGGCCGAGCAACTAAACATGACATTGTCCGCAGTTTCGATGCAGATGAAGGCACTCGAGACGGAGCTTGGCGTTGACCTTTTTGACCGCACAGTGCGACCGCCGCGACTTACGCCAATCGGTCGAACCATCGTCGAGGCCTCAATCCCGATCCTGCAGCATGAAGATGACCTTCTTGAAATCTGCCGTCCGACAGACACCCTGGTCGGACACTTCCGAGTTGGATTTGTCACAACTGCTGCCGTTCGCCTGCTGCCGGATTTCCTGAACAACGCAAAACATCAAGCACCGCAAGCGACCTTCTCGTTTGAAACCGGCCTGTCCAAGGCACTACAGGAGAAGGTCGTTAGTGGACAGCTTGATGCCGCACTTGTCACGGATGCCGAAGGTGTTCCCGACGCGCTTACGGAATTGGTGCTTCGAGAAGAGCCCTTTGTGTTCGCGGCCAATGAGCGATTGCTGAAAGACGGGCTCGCAGGTTTGTTGAGTGCGCAGCCCTTCTTTCACTTTATGCCTGATACCGGGATCGGAAAGCTCATTGCTGACGAGATGCTTAAGCACAAAAGACCAAAGGGTTCCGAAACGATTGTCCTCGATAATCTTGAAGCGATCATGGAATGTGTCTCGGCGGGTTTGGGTTTTACGCTCCTGCCTGCCCCCGACGTGATGCGATATCGATCCGCTGACGTCAAAAGCATCCATCTTCCTCAAACGTCGGCGAGAAAACTCGTTCTTGCAACCGCGCGCGAGGGCGCGCTGTCTGGAAGGGAGACGGTACTCGCGGGACTGTTTTCAGCCGGCAAGGCTCATGCTTAGCGTGTAAGTATAAACTTTTCCAACGCTCGAGGCATCGCGCAATCTAAGCGATTGTGACTGTGCGACACCAAAAAAATACTCTCAAGGACCATAGCTGCAACGGGTCACGTTGAGATTCTGGAGATCAATTCCCGTCAGTGCTTTGAGACAGTTCAACACTGCGGCTATGGGTAGCCCACACAGTCCTTTGCAGTAGAGGAAACACCCCGTTCTCTCGGGACATCAACTCCTGCAGTCCGGCTTCAGTTGTTCCATTTGGGGACGTAACCTCCTTTCGAAGGTCGGCGGGAGAAAGCGGACTGGATCGCAGAAGATCGCCACTCCCGGAGATCATTCCACTTGCCAATTTTGCTGCAACGTCTGGTGCCAAACCCAATTCTCTTCCTGCTTCTGTCAACGCTTCTGTCATCGCGAACACATAGGCCGGGCCGCTTCCAGAAACGGCCGTCACAGCGTGAAGCAAGTCTTCATCATCGAGGACCAGGGTCTCTCCAACTGCTTGCATCAGTTGTATTGCAAGTTCTATATGACTGGCCGTCGTGCAGGCGTTGCCGACAAGCGCGGTGATGCCAGAACCGACCGATGCAGGTGTGTTTGGCATTGTGCGCACAATTGGCGTCTGCGGACCCAGCAACTCTTCATAGGTCGAAATCAAAGTGCCAGCAGCGACCGATACAAAAAGAGTTTGCCCGGACCCAAATGAATTCAGATCCGACAAAGCAGAGGTCATGACCTGAGGCTTTGTCGCAATTACCGCAACAGCAGGCGGCTCATCTGGTTGTTGGTTGAGTCGCAGGCCGCGTCTCGAAAGGCGCTGCAGCCAGTCAGATGGGCGCGGATCCAGAACAATGATCTTTTCGGCGTCCAGCCCGGCATTGAGCCAGCCGTTCAACAATACGGAGCCCATCTTGCCGCACCCCAAAAGCAATAAGCCACGATCGCCTACATACAGACGGCTCTGACTTTCTGGGCCCACAACCTGTACCATACTATCAGCTCGCAACTTTCAGGGTGCTTCGTTGCACAAGTTCTTTGTAGAGCTCGCGCAATCGGCGGGTCATCGGACCAACACCTTCATGCTCCCCGATCTGTTTTCCATCTATAGACGCAACCGGGGTTTGCGCTCCGAAAGTGCCGGTCAGAAAGGCCTCGTCAGCTCCGTAGGCTTCATAAAGCGAATAGTTCTTCTCGAATACCGGGATGTCGTTTGCCCGGCACAGGTCTATGACCTTTTGACGGGTCACCCCGTTCATGCAGTAGTCACCAGTAGAGGTCCAAACTTCACCACGGCGTACGATGAAGAAATTGCACGCATTTGTGGTGTTCACAAACCCGTGCGGGTCCAGCATGAGGGCCTCGTCAGCACCCGCCTGTTCAGCCTGCAGACATGCGATAATGCAGTTCAGCTTTGAATGACTGTTGTACTTGGCGTCCTGACTCATCGGCAGACCGCGTACCTGGGGCACAGTGGCAAGGCGAATGCCCTGGTTCATCAGGCTGTCCACTGGCTTCGAGTGTTCCACAATCGCAACCACCGTGGGTCCGGATCGAGACAATCCCGGGTGCTGAAACGGCTTATCCTTTGGTCCGCGAGTCACCATGAATCGGCAATGCGCGTCTGTCGTCATACCATTGGCTTTGGCCGTGTCATTCAGTGCTTGCAGGACTTCTTCCTTCGTCATGCCGACGTCAATGGAGACGGCTTTGCAGCTGTTGAAGAACCGATCCATGTGTTCGTCAAAAAACGCCCAAGTACCGTTGTAGAGGCGCAGCCCCTCCCACATTCCATCGCCCAGCATGAAACCGGAATCGTATACAGACACCATCGCTTCGCTGCGCGGGACTATCTTGCCGTTAAGAAAGATCTTGATGTCTCGATTGCGCGCGTCTTCCTGCGCATCATGTGTGGAATGGCTTAGAGTTTGCTCGCTCATGTCATGACTCTTGCGTGGGCGTTGCGTTGAAGAGGCGCAGAGGCGGCGACCACCGCCTCTGCTTTGCATTTAATTGATCAATCCGGCTTCGCGGAAATAACGCTCGGCGCCCGGATGCATTGGTGCGGACAATCCGTTCACCACCATTTCCTCTTTCTTGAGGTTGGCGAAGGCCGGGTGGAACGATTTGAAGGCATCAAAGTTGTCAAAGACTGCCTTCACCATCACATAGACGGTTTCTTCCGGTACATTCGAGGATGTCACGAATGTGGACGGAAGGCCAAAGGATGGAACGTCACCATCCACACCGCGATACAGACCGCCCGGGATGGTCACATTTCCGTAGTAGGGCTTGCTTTCGACCAGCGCCTGAACGGCATCACCTTCGACAGGAATGATGTTGATGTCGCACGTTGTGGCTGCTTCCAGCACATTGGCAACTGGATTGCCAGCAACCATCAGAAAGGCCTCGATGGTGTTGTCGCATAGCGCTGCCGATTGTTCGGCCGACTTGAGCTCGGTCACCAAACCAAAGTGATCCATGTCCCAGCCCATCGCGTCTACGAGGACTTCAGCTGTGCCACGCGTTCCGGAACCAGGATTACCCAAATTGATGGTCCGACCGCCCAGGTCGTCCAGAGACTCAATGCCGGTGTCTTTGCGTGCGGCGATGATGACCGTATCGGGGTGCAGCGAGAAAAGACTGCGGAGCTCGCCATCCGGGCCATCCTCCTCGAAAAGGCTCGTCCCGTTCAGAGCGTGGAACTGCCAGTCGGACTGAACAATACCCATTTCCAGCTCGCCCTCGCGCATGGTGCGCAGGTTGTAAACTGAACCGCCCGTACTTTCGACCGAGCATCGAATGCCATGTTCCTTGCGTTTCTGATTGACCAGCCGACAGATACCACCGCCGACGGCGTAGTAGATTCCGGTGACACCGCCAGTGCCGATAGTCAGAAACTCTTCCGCTTTCGCCGGTGCACCAGCCAACAGCGCGGCTGCACTGAATGCTGCGAACCCGTTTTGGATTCTCTTTTTCAGGATGTCGTTCGACAACATGAATAACTCCCTTTTCACCTGTTGCGTCACCGCGGTTGCAAACCGAGTGATCATCTTTTGCCGATGGAGTGGGCAATCGCAGCCAAGGTTCGGAGCTTTTCGAATCCCCACCTGCCACAACGGTACAGCATGATTTCCAAATTGTCGACAATTTATAATATTGTCGACAATTAAGGTGTAGCCGAATACCTTGAGACTGGTCTGCAGCAGCCAATCATTGAACCGAAATTGGAAGTTTAGCTGCAATCATTTTTCTGGCTATCTTGGCCTAAAGACGTAATCTCGCCTTCCATCAATTGGGAGTTCCATCAACAGGATCGAAATGACACAGCAAGAATCCTCATCAGAGAAATCCGGCGACACATTGAAAGACAGAACGCTGGAGCGACTCCAGAAACTTATCTTGACCGGAGATCTGGAGCCTGGGGCTAAACTGCTTGAAACTCAGGTTGCTGCTCAGCTGGATGTCAGCCGCGCCACATTGCGCGAAGCGATGGTTCAATTGAGCGAGATCGGCCTTCTTGTTTACATCCCGTTCCGCGGAACCTTCCTTCGCACGCTGGATCCCATTGATCTGGATGAAATCTATTCGTTCCGAACGGGGCTCGAGAAGATGGCGTTTCAGTTCTGCTGGGACAAACGAAACCTGATTAGCCTCGCCGACCTGCAAATGCGTAACAACAGGCTATGCGATTGCATCTCGGATAATGATCCCTACGGCGCGATCATGGCAGAAATGCACCTCCACTCTTGGTGCTATGAACTTTCGGGACACACCCTTCTGCTGCAAAGCTGGGAGCGCTTGAAACCCAACCTCCAGTTTTACTTTGCGATGCATCAGAAGGCGCATGGGCGGGGCGGGCCACTTCGGGAATCCCATGACAAATACATTGAGCTCGCCAATGGTGAGAGCTTGGATGACATGCTCGCTCACCTTGAAGATCACATGCGGCAAGGCTTGAAAAACACAATGAAGTTTCTGAATGAGCGAAATGCTGCATAGGTCGCATCTGCGCTTGCGCTTCTCAAATTGGCTCCAGTCGCGAACAGGTTAGGCAAATATGAACGCTTGGATCGAGCCCTTTTCACTTGATGGGCAACATGTTGCAGTTGAACCGCTTGAAAGAAAGCACAGTGATGACCTCACCCGGGCCGCCGCCGATGGGGACCTGCATCGTCTCTGGTATACAATGGTCCCAACACCAGAGGGTGTACCGGAAGAGATCGAGCGCCGACTGACCTTGCGCGAAGCGGGTACAATGTTCCCATTCGCGGTCATCCAGAAATCGACGGGTCATGCTGTTGGCATGACCACCTATATGAACATCAGCGCACCAAATCGCCGCCTTGAAATCGGATCGACTTGGTATCGAAAATCGGTTCAAAGGACGCCATTGAACACAGAGTGCAAGCTGTTGCTTCTACAGCATGCGTTTGAAGAGCGCGAAAGCATCTGCGTCGAGTTCAGAACCCATTTCATAAACACACAAAGTCGCCGCGCGATTGAACGTCTGGGGGCGAAACTCGATGGTGTATTGAGGTCCAATATGATCATGGCAAACGGAACCGTTCGAGATACGGCGGTTTATTCGATCATCCAATCGGAGTGGCCAACCGTCAAAGCGAACCTAACCTGGCGACTGGAACAGTCAGCCTCCTGAAAACCGTAGAGCGTCAACACGGAAGCGGAGCTCCTTTGTAGATGTTCGATCGCTGCTCAGTGCTCCACAGAGATAAGGCAGTTTGTTTTTAGAACAGCTATGAGGCTTTCAAGGTCCGACCTGTCCCGGGCGCCATATTTGAGCCCCATCACTACCGTGACAAAGAAATGGGCTTGCTCAGGGACGGATAGTCCATGCTGTTCCATTGCGTCAGCATAGGGCTCCAGGATTTCTGCGATCAGCGCTTCGTGACGGTCATGTGACCGTGCGATTTCGTCTTTGCCGGCTGCGTTATGACCAGTGATCAGGTCTTCTGCATCCCCTGCGTTCTGCAGCATCTCAAAACTTTTGATCACCGTCTCTTCGAAGTAGGCGTCGAACTTCTCTGACAAAGTGGCACATTCCGCCAACCGCTGCCTGACCATCGCCAGGTTTTGATCGGTGATGCTTCGGATCGAAGCCCGGATCATCTCATCCTTTCCACCGAAGAGATCATACAGCGTTTGGCGCGACACTCCGGCTTCGGCCGCAATGTCATTCATGGACGTCTTACGTGCACCGAAGCGGACAAAGCAGCGGATCGCTGCTGCGATCGTTTTTTCTTCGGTATCTGACAACGGTTTGGTCGAGATCTCGTTCATGTGGATCAAATAAATCCAACCTTACCACTTGACAAGAGGCGTCATGATGTAAAATACAACTCGACAACAATGATACACTTGTAAAGCAAGATTTGCCAATGAACCAGACGAGAAGGCAATTCCTGACAACCAGCGCGACGGCCGTGGTCGCAAGCATTCTGCCTTGGGCGACCTCGGCGGCGACATTGAAAGGGAAAACTATGGACAAGGCCCAAGAAGACACGCTGATCGACCAGATCGCAAAAGGGGTCAGCTACTCGTTCCGCACGCCTATTTTGAAGCGACCTTCGGACTACGGTATGACCTACGAAGATGTTTTCTTCCCGGCAATTGACGGTGTCATGCTGGACGGGTGGTTTATTCCCTCCCAAGGCAGCAACAAACTGGTGATCGTGAACCACTTCATCGGGGCCAATCGATATGGATACCCCGGTCACCTGGAGCCGTGGACCTCGCAGGGCGGTTTCGAAGTGAACTTCCTTGACGCCTACAGAGCGCTGCACGATGCCGGCTACAACGTCCTGGCCTATGACCTGCGCGGGCATGGGCATTCGGCCGACGGAGCCGGTAATATCACCGGCGTCGGAGCGATCGAGTTGCGCGACGTGATCGGATCCGTCCGCTTCGCTCGGGAGAAGATGCCTGGCGCAAAGATTGCTCTGCATAGCCAGTGTATGGGCTGCAATTCCACCTTCCTGGCGATGGAAAAACACCCGGAGTACTTTGAAGACATCGTCTGCATGATCGGAGTGCAACCGCTATCCGCCGCACCATTTATCGAGCGGGCACTAATCGACAATGGGGTCGAAAATGCGGTGGAACGCTTCAACGAACGCTACAGCTATTACTCAAGCTTCCGCCACACAGATTCCAATGCCATTGCCCGCGCCGACAAAGTGAAATGTCCAACGATGCTGGTGCAGGTCAAAGACGACTCGACAACCAAGCCATCAGACGCTGAAGGCATCCATGCCAAGTTACCGAACCCCGACAAGAAGCTGCTTTGGATCGAAGGCACGCCAGTTCGCTACGAAGGTTATCGCTACTTCAGCCAAAACCCGGCGGAAATGATCGCCTGGTACGACGCACATATGTAAGGGTTGAATATGTCATGAAACAGGTTCTGTTTGGCCTCGCTGCACTGGCACTGACAAGCACTTCCGGCGCGGCATCGCAGGCGGAGATGGTCGTGGCTTGCACGCAGACGGCCCACGATTATGCGTGGTATCTCGATCATCCGGATCCGGATCTGAACGTTACCGCAGCCAAGTTCGCACAATTGTTCACCGAGGACGCCACTCTGAAGCTGGCCAACATGCAAATGCAACTTGTGGAACACCAGGGCCACGAAGAAATCGCGGCTCGCTATAAGCAAGGGCGCGACACGTTCCGGTTTTTGCACATGCTGTCCAATCAGAGGATCATCCCAACTTCGGATACAACTGCAAAGGGTACCAGCTATGTGCAGTTCATCATCCATCCGATCGGCGAAGATATAACCCACGAGTTTGGCGTCAGAGGCGTTGCCGAGTACCGCTCTACCTTCGAGTTCGTAGATGGAACGTGCCGGTTTTCCCACCGCGAGGGGCTGGCACGCTTCATCAGCCTGAACCCCAAAATAGTTGACCCAATCCCAGAATAAGGACCAAAGAAATGTTTGGAAACATGATCTCTAACATGATGGTCAAGCCAGGCCAGTCTCCGTTGTTCGATAACCCTGAGGCGCATGGGCTGGACTATGAAAACGTCGAGTTCAAGGCCGAGGATGGTGTCACTCTGCGCGGCTGGTTGATCAAAGGCGGTAGCGACAAAGTCATTGTGCAAACGCACTTCGGGGTGCAGTGCAACCGAGGTGGCTGGACGCCCAAAGGGCACGGCCCAATCACGCCCTGGAAGCAAGACATTCAATTCCTACGGCAAGCCAAGTACTTGGTGGATAGAGGGTACTCCGTGCTGATGTATGATATGCGGGGGCACGGCGAAAGCGACCTTGGACCCGTCCCTTGGGTAAGTTGGGGACCCGAGGAAGCGAAGGATGTGATCGCCGCAGTGGACTTGGCAACTGAACGCTTCCCGGATGCTCCCATCGGTCTTTTGAGTATCTGCATGGGCGCCGCGTCAACCACCTATGCCTATGGTCGTGACAATGGGTTGAGCAAACGCGTTAACATCAAGGCGATCATTGCGGTCCAACCCCTGCTTTACACCTGCTTTGTTGAGGCGCTTGGGATGCCCGGTTTCATGACGCGGGCTGGCGAAAAGGTAAGCGAACAGCGCTTGGGGTTCGACATGGGCGCCCCCAACTTCGTCGAAGAGGCTTACAGGATTAACGTACCGACGCTGGTGGTACAGAACAGCAACGACCCTTGGACGAAGATGGGGATGGTCGAAGACTATTACGGCGCCCTCACTGTCGAGAAAGAGCTGAAACTGCTTGATCTCGAGAAAAGCCGGTTTGCGGCCTACGATTTTGTCGGCACCCATCCCGAAGACCTGATGGGATGGTTTGATCGGTTTATGTGATGCTGTGGACCATCCTGAAATGGGGATTGCCTGTGCTTGCTATTGTGGCGATCGCAGGCGTTCTGACACGGAAGACTTTCCATGTTGAAACGTTTATCGCGGCCTCGCCGGAACAGGTCTGGAACGTGTTGATGGCGACGGAAGAGTATCCGGACTGGAACCCGGTGTTCGTCGAAGTCGACGGCGCCTATGTCGAAGGCGCAAAACTATCAAACAACGTGTTGGATCCTTCTGGCAAAACACTTGAGATGACCTCTTCGGTCGTAACGATGATCCCCAAAAGAGAGCTCCGACAAAAAGGCGGATTTCTGGGCATCCTGACTTTTGATCATAGCTGGCGATTGGGGCCAGTGCCTGGCGGCACAAAGGTCACTCAGTATGAAGTCGACCGAGGTATAGGATTATGGTTCTGGTACTCTGATTGGATTGAACCCGCTTATGCTACAGTTGGTGACGCGCTGAAAAAACGTGCAGAAGTGCTTTCTGTAGAGTTCTGAGTTTTCACAGCTATTTAGCATCTCCAATTTTCGCACGCTCAAGAAGTCCGCTTTTGAGCTTTGGCGCCGCGCTGCTCGCTGGTGCAGCGAAGTTCCGCTTTCCGCCCATTCTGTTGAAAAACAACGTATTGCTGGCGCAGAATGGGGTGACTTGAGCACGGCACGAACGCCTTTCCGATCAGGCTTTTCGCGTTTGCTGCGGCGCAG
>NZ_JBXWSB010000039.1:0-34691 GCF_059613205.1 Ruegeria sp. BHSB064 | reverse complement strand
CCCAACCCGGCTGTCGGGTGTGTTGTTGTGCGCGAAGGCCGCATTGTCGGGCGTGGCTGGACACAGCCCGGAGGACGTCCTCATGCCGAGACCGAGGCGTTGGCCCAAGCCGGACACGCCGCGCGTGGCGCGACAGCTTACGTGACGCTGGAGCCCTGCGCCCATCACGGAAAAACACCACCCTGCGCCGAGGCTTTGATCGCAGCAGGCGTATCTCGTGTCGTGGCCGCCGTTGAGGACAGCGATCCACGCGTGGCCGGACAGGGCTTTGCAATGCTGCGCGCGGCAGGAATTGAGGTTGAAACCGGCATTCTGGCGGAACAGGCAGAACGGGATCTGGAAGGCTTTTTCTTAAAGACCGAACAGGGCAGGCCATTTGTCACCCTTAAACTGGCCAGCAGTTTTGACGGACGGATTGCAACCTCGACCGGGCACAGTCAGTGGATTACCGGGCCACGGGCGCGCCGCGTCGTGCACGCATTGCGCGCCCGCCACGATGCGGTGATGGTCGGGGCAGGAACAGCGCGTGCCGACGATCCTTCGCTAACGGTGCGGGATCTGGGTATCGCGCATCAGCCCGTGCGCGTGGTGGTATCGCGCCACATGGACATATCATTGATGGGGCAGTTGGCGCGCACAGCTTCGAAAACGCCGGTCTGGCTTTGCCATGCGCATCACCCCGATGCCGAGCGTGCGCGCGCTTGGGAGGGACTTGGCGCTAAGCTCATCCCGTGCGCCTTGAAAGATCACCATATCGACGCGCTGGATCTGCTTCAGCAATTGGGGCAGGCCGGTCTGACAAGTGTGTTCTGCGAGGGCGGAGCGGCACTTGCAGCTTCGCTTCTGGCCGAGGATTTGGTGGATGAATTGGTTGGCTTTACAGCTGGTTTGACAATCGGGGCCGACGGGCTTTCATCCGTCGGAACCTTAGGGTTTGAAACACTTGAGGCCGCACCGCGGTTCGAACTTATCGAAACGCAGGTTGTGGGGGGCGATATCCTGCACCGTTGGCGAAAACCTCCTGTGTAGGATTAGCGCCAAAAATGAGCATGCGTTGCGAACGCACCCTGAAGTTTTGAAAGCAAACGATTGACCGGTCCGGTCGCGGCGGCGTTTCCTTGTGCAAGACGCTCGACCACGACTTCGACAGGGCAGGGTTGACCGGTGACAGGATCGAAATAGCGGGGATAATCGATCAGCGAGGCGTGGACCAAACCCAACAGTGACGGTCTTGCGCCCCGGCGGACGGGAACGACTCCAAGGTCTGTGGTCATGCCCCACCCGGCATAGAAAGGTGCACCAAGGGTTGTAACCTTTACCCCGCGCATCAAAGCTTCGAATCCCAAAAGCGAGGTCATTGTCCAAACTTCCTGAACTTGGGTCAGCAACGCAGCGGGATCCGTGTGGGTTGCGACAACATCAGCGAAACCCGTTGCGTCAATCTTGCCTTCACGCAATCCGGCCTCGACGTCAGGATGTGGCTTGTAGATCAGGATGGCGTTTGGGTTGGCGTCCCGAGCAGCCTGCAACAAATCCATATTGCTGCGCACTGTGCCTGTGCCCAACAGGATCGAAGCATCATCCTCGACCTGTCCGGGAATCAGGATGCGGTGCCCTTCAGGCAAGGCAGGGGCGGGTAGGCCCGTGTTGTACTTGCTCAATCCTTCAGCCAATAACCGCTCTATCAAGCGTTCAGCACGCAACTCCTGATCTGGGCGCAGCGTTTCGCGCAGGCCGATCAGGTCCTCCAACCGGCTGGGTTTCGTGGGGTCGTAATAGATGCCGGTATCGTCCGTAACCAATGACAGTGGAGGTACAAGCTCCGCCCCCAATCCGCGCGACCTGAGGAACCCGTCTTCAACCCGCACCGCTCCTTCGGTGTTTCTTGCCTGACTGGCCCAGACCATATGTGGGCGATCTGAGTGTTCTGGCTGCGTGGATGTGAACCTCAGCTTTCCGTGCCGCCCAAAAATCTGCTGCAAATGCTTGCGTTTCCACAGACGCATACCAGAGGCGGTCCAGCCTTTTCGATCCTGCCGCCAAGCGCGGGTTTGCGCCTCAAGCGTGTCCAGCACCATCTCCAGATCGCAGGTTTCGTCCCGATAGGGATCGTACCACGTGGGGTACAGCAGCATGGCCGCTGCAAAAAGTTGCGCGCGGGTCAAGTTGCGCTGGCGGCGCGCCACCGGATTTTCGTCTTGCGTAAGGCCCCAACCGGCATAGAAAGGTTGACCAAACACGCGCGGTTTGTGTCCGGCCAGGATGGCTTCGAACCCCAGTTGTGAAGACACGGTGTAAACCGCAACAGCACCTTCCAGCAGGGCCCAGGGGCTGATCGGCGCGTTGAACAGCGAGATCCGCTCCGAAAGATCCTGATCGGTGAAATGCCCTTGGCGATGACCGGCCTGTGTTTCCGGGTGTGTCTTGATCAGTATGCGTGCGCCGGGGTTCTCTTCTTGCGCGACAAACAGCATTTCAAGGAATCGAGCCCGGTCCGCGCCGCTGGCGGTGACCGCAGCGTCTCCCACCGTTTGATCAACGACCAGAACATAACCGGGATCCGGTGGAGCCTTGTCCAGATCAAATGCGGAATACTTGCTGAGGTGCAGTTCTTTGATCCGTTCGATTGCTGCGCGCGCGCGATTCAGCAGAGCGGTGTTGTCCAGCGGGTCGTTGATCAGAATCTTCTCAAGATCCGACGGGTGTGACGCATCGAAATGCAGGCCCGAGCTGTCCAGAAGAAGACCCAGCGGCGGTTCGCCTTCGCGTCCGGGATGCAGTGATCTAAGCAGCGCATCTTCGACGCGCAGAACCGGAACTTCGTGCTTTTCGGCGACCCTCAAGCCCCGATGAGCCGTGGGGCTGTTGCCCCAGACGCCCACGCAATCTTCGCTTTGGGGGATGCCGAAACGAATATCATAGCCAACCAGAGACAGTATTCTCTTGAGACGTTTTTGCGTGAAAAAACCGCCGTTATAGACAAACAACCGGATGCGACTGGCCCCGGTTGCGCTGTCCGTGTCAGGTATCATCCATCAATTGCCAGTCAGCGTGGCAACATTCGCAATTGGCGTCAGGCCACCTGCAATAAGCGAGATCGATTTGCTCCACTGTGCGTAGGGCGCTTCGGTCACGTAGATCGTGTCATCGTCTCGGATAACGAAGTCACGCGCAATGAACAGACCATTGGGCGCGGTCAGGTTCAGCAGGTAGATCATGCGCTGATCGCCTTTCAGATCTGCGCGACCGGTCACACTGCGCGCCACGCCTTCGCTTTCCTTTCGCAGGATGAAAATCCCGGTCGGGTCAGAGGACAGTGTCAGCAGACCGCCCACCTGGGCAAGGGCCTCGAGCGCTGACAGGTCCTGGCTTTCAAATGCCACACGGGACTGGCCGCCCGTGGCGCCGAGGGCGATGTAAGACCTGCTGTCTTCTTCCACGAGGATCCTGTCACCACCGCGCAACGCCACATCCAGCTTGGGGTTCCGGTACAAATCTTCGTACCAGACAGTGCCCTTTTGACCACCTCGGATCAGAGTCACCAGTGCAATGTCAGACGCAACAGAGACGCCACCCGCCTGAGACAGCATGCCCAGCAAGGACCTTGTCGGCCGCTCGATTGGGTAGATGCCCGGTGCCGCGACCGTACCGGTCAGCGAGACAGTGGATCCGTCGCCAGCAGCGCGTCGTACTTCGACCTGTGGGTCTGGCGTTTGTTCCTGCAGTTTGTTTGTGATCAGAACACGCAGTTGTTCCGGTGTGTTTCCGGCAGCCCGCAAACGACCTGCATAGGGGACAAAGATGAAACCCTCGCTGTCGACCTGTACCTCGTCCAACGCCGTTGCTGCACCCGTTTCGCTGGACAGAAGGCCATCATCGACGTTTTCCCAGATGGTCAGGCTAAGGACGTCGCCGGGGCGAACGGTATCAGCCGTCAACGTCTGGGCGCTGCTAAACGACGAGGAAAAGCCGTATTGCGGGACCGAGGACGTGGCACGGGTTACCCGGTCATCGACCTCGACAACAAATGCATTGCCACCGTTTTGAACGGCTCCGGCCAGAATTTCGGTTTTGTTTGGTCCGGATTTCGGAAGCTGGCACGCCGCCAGAAGGCCGATTGCGGCCACAAGGGAAACCCCCCGCATCCAACGCATAGGAGAGATGTTCACTGCCGAATATCCTCAGTCTTTTTTACTTGGGCGCACCCTAGCTGGTCAGGCGCTCAACTTCCAGTCACAGAGCGACCGTTTCCTTCAACGATTTTCAACTGTGGCGTCAGCGCCGCGCTCTTGTTGAGGATCGATTGATAGGGGTCACTGGCCGTCAGCATCATATCCGCGGCACGTCGCAAAACCTGCCGTCGGCCACGCCGCGAATAGAATCCGCCGGGGATCTGACTGGTCTCCAGAAGGAACTGCCGGTAACAGCGATAGGCATCGCCGTCCGGGTGCTTGGGGGCCGCGAAAAAAGCGGCGATGGGCTGCTGCGACACAAATTCCGGCTTCTCGTAAACCGACCGCCCGAAGGTCCGCAGCGGAATGCCACGCCACAGCACCTGCTGACCTGCTGTTGAGTTTACAGTGACGGCCGAGTTCGCCTCATCCAGAAGCTTGGCAAGCTTACCGCCGGGCACATAGTGAATTCTGTCCCGGATGCCATTTCTTCTGGCGCTTTCCATCGCGTGACGGCGCAATGGTTCACGGTGGTTCTCTAGCGGGTGTTCTTTGATGACCAGCCTGTGATGGGCTGGCGCGCCCTGCGCGAAGCCTTCGATCACGTGATCGAGAAATTCGCACATACCAGAATAGCCGGAGTGTGCCTGGACTGAGCTGTCATGTCCCAACTGTAGCAGGGCAAGGTGATAGGGATAACCACCCCATCTGACCTGAGCCGTTGCAACGCTACGCCGTAGGCGGTGAAAAGGCATCAAAATCAGTCGTTTGAAGTAAAGTCTGAACTCTTGCGATACGGGCAATTCCCTATGTCGGCGGAAGTTTTTGTATCGTCCGTTCCGAAACATTACGAACCAATGATAGAGGGCGCCGTAGAAGATATGCTGCCGCATATCCCCCCAATGTGAGGGCGGCGGAGGCGATTTGCTGTCGGCGTCTTCCAAGGCCTGCTGCATTTGCTCGGCATCCAAAGACATGAGCCGAGAGTTCCCGTTTGACCCGTTGCGCTCATAAGTGACCCACCATGGGCGCAGATAGCCTTCTTCGAACACATGAACGATCACGCCGCGCGCCTTCGCAATTTGGACAGCCTGAGCGTGAACCGGACGCGTATCCCCATACAGGACGATATCGGTAATGCCCTTGTCCTGAACGATCCGGCAAAGGGCATCAGGCCAATTTTCTGGTCTTTCAAGAAACGGTAAATAACTTGCCTTTTCGAACCAGAACGCCTGATCACCGGCATTGAACCCAACGCGCCAGACCTGAGCCCCCGTCGCGCGCAGCATTTTTCCCAGTGCCGAGAAAAACGGCCCATGTGGTCCCTGCAGAAACAGGAATACGCGATCTTTTGGATCTAAGGGCGTATGCTGCATGTGGACTGCTCGTTTGGTTTTATTGTCGAAACTATGCCCGTTTGGGCAAGGCGCGGCAAGGCAGGGCTTGCTCGCACGGTCTGATAGGCTTACCTCGGCGGTGAGAGACACGTACAGCGTAGGGATTGAGGGTTAACGGAATGTTTACAGGGATCGTTACCGACATGGGCACCGTCACCGAATTGGAGCAGAAGGGAGACCTGCGCGCCCGGATCAAAACAGCCTATGACACGTCTGGTATTGATATCGGGGCTTCGATTGCCAGTGATGGCGTGTGCCTGACCGTGATTGCGCTGGGGGATGATTGGTATGACGTTCAGATCAGCGCTGAAACGGTGTCGAAAACCAATCTTGATACGTGGACAATCGGCAAACGCGTCAATCTTGAACGTGCGCTGAAGGTCGGCGACGAGTTGGGTGGCCATATCGTGTCCGGTCACGTAGATGGCGTGGCCGAAGTGGTTGCCGTCGAAGACGAAGGTGACAGCACCCGGGTGACCCTGCGTGCGCCCAAGGATCTGGCGCGGTTTATTGCCCCAAAGGGATCGGTCGCGCTGAACGGAACCTCTCTGACGGTCAACGATGTGAGTGACTGCGATTTTGGTATCAACTTCATTCCGCACACCAAAGAGGTGACCACCTGGGGCGACGTTCATGTAGGCGATCGCGTCAACCTTGAGATCGATACGCTGGCCCGTTACGTCGCGCGTTTGGCCGAGATGTCCTGATACGTCGCGTCGCGCCCGACCTGCGCCGTTTGCAGGCTGGTCTTTGGGGCCTGAGTGGTCTATTCCGCCGTGCAAACATGCCATCTGAAAGGCTGCCCCATGAGCTTTGAAACCCCCGGTCCAGTTGAGGCCCAGCTGCGTGACGCGATCAGCCCGATCGAAGACATCATCGAAGAGGCGCGTGCTGGCCGAATGTATATTCTGGTCGATCATGAAGATCGTGAAAACGAGGGTGATCTGGTCATTGCCGCTGAATTCGCCGATGCCGAAGCAATCAACTTCATGGCGACCCATGGGCGCGGCCTGATCTGTCTGCCTATGACGGCCGAGCGCGTGGATGCGCTGGGCCTGCCGATGATGGCCGTCAACAACTCGTCCCGACACGAGACGGCCTTCACGGTGTCGATTGAAGCACGTGAAGGTGTGTCCACAGGAATTTCCGCCGCTGACCGTGCACTGACCGTGGCGACCGCGATCAATGAGCAGAACACGATGGCGCATATCGCAACCCCGGGCCACATCTTTCCATTGCGGGCCAAGAGGGGTGGGGTGCTGGTACGCGCGGGCCATACAGAGGCCGCAGTGGATATCTCGCGTCTGGCAGGGCTGAACCCTTCGGGCGTGATCTGCGAGATCATGAATCCCGACGGTACAATGGCGCGTCTGCCTGATCTGGTTGAATTCGCGCAAAAGCACAACATGAAGATCGGCACGATCAGCGACCTGATCAGCTATCGTTCGCGCAATGACAACCTGGTGGTGGAAACTTCGCGTCAGACCGTCACGTCTGAGTACGGCGGCGAATGGGAAATGCGGATTTTCACCGACCAGACCCATGGTATTGAGCATGTCGTCATGATCAAAGGCGACATCACCACGCCCGAGCCGGTTCTGACCCGCACCCATGCCTTGCATGAAGCGCCGGATATTTTGGGCCTTGGACCGAAGTCTTCGCGCGAGCTTCCCCGTGCGATGGAAAAAATTGCCGAAGAAGGCAGGGGCGTTGTTTGCCTGTTCCGGCAACCGCGCAATTCGCTCTATGCCGCCGACGATGATGGCCCTCGAACCATTAAGCAAACCGGTTTGGGAGCACAGATCCTGTCCAAAATGGGCCTTCAGGAACTGGTGTTGCTGACCGACTCGCCGAAGACCGTTTATTTAGGGCTCGATGCGTTTGGCCTGTCCATCGTTGGCACTCGCTCAATCTTGAAGGAAGACTGATCATGGCTGAACAAGACAAGCATGGCATCCTGCCGACGCCCAGTTTCGACAAGCCTGTAAAACTGTTGATCGTGGCGGCCCCGTTCTATCGTGCGATTGCCGACAACCTGATCGCCGGAGCCAAGGCCGAGATCGAAGCAGCCGGTGGCACCTGCGAGGTGGTTGAAGTTCCGGGCGCGCTGGAGATCCCCACCGCTATTGCTATGGCCGACCGTCAGTGCAATTTCGACGGCTATGTCGCGCTGGGCTGCGTCATTCGCGGTGAGACCACGCATTATGAGACCGTCTGCAACGACTCGAGCCGCGCCATTCAACTGATGGGCCTGCAAGGCCTCTGCATTGGCAATGGTGTCCTGACAGTCGAGAATGACGAACAGGCCGAAGTGCGAGCCGACCCCAAAAAGATGAATAAAGGTGGCGGCGCGGCTGCTGCGGCCTTGCATCTGATCGCACTCAGCCGTAAGTGGGGCTCTTCCAAAAAGGGCGTTGGTTTCAAGCCGCCGTCCGAGTCCATCCTTGTGGCGGGCGACAACAACGGACCCACGACAGCATGACCCAGACAGACGCGCCAAAACCGGCCAACCAGAAACGCCTGATGAAATCCGCCGCCCGGCTTTATGCTGTGCAGGCGCTGTTCCAGATGGAGCAGTCCGGGCAGACGACCGAACAGGTTGTGACCGAGTTTCTGGATCACCGTTTTGGCGCCGTCTACGAGGGCGAAGAAATGCTGGATGGCGATATCAGCGTTTTCCGATCGCTGGTCGACAATGCTGTGAACTATCAGGCACCGATCGATCAGATGACCGACCGCGCTCTGGTTGCCAAATGGCCGATTGCGCGCATTGACCCGACATTGCGCGCCTTGTTCCGCGCGGCTGGGGCAGAGCTGACCCAAAGCGACACACCTCCCAAGGTGGTCATCACCGAATTCGTTGACGTGGCGCGTGCCTTCTTCCCCGAAGGTAAAGAGCCCAAATTCGTCAACGCCGTTCTGGATCACATGGCGCGCGAAGCTCAGCCCGAGGCGTTCTGACGCCTTTACCACCGCCCTCCAAGCGCTAGACTTCTGATATCAGCGCAAGGAGAGATGCGATGCCGAAACTGATCCGTCTGTATATCACGCAAGTCGCTTGGGGTTTTGTCATCTCGGCGGTGTTTGTCGGGGTTCTGTTGGCGCTGAACGTGGCGAATCTGCGCCACCTGATCACGGGTTCCGAAATTGGCCTGATCGCGCTGGTCATGATCTGGTTCATGAACGGAATCGTCTTTGCCGGGGTGCAATTTGCCTACAAGATTATGAGCATGGCCGAAAAACCCGGTGGCCCGCGTCGCGGATCGCCTGTCGTCCACAGCTTCAAGCCCGCGCTTGCCAAGCAGGAAGCCCGCGCAGAGCTCTGAAATTCAGGGAAAAATGTGGCGGGACCACCAAGCAACCGTGCGGTGTGATTCCCGAGGACCTGTATGTACAGGTGGGCGCCAGGTAATCAGGCCAGGACCTGAACAGAGCCAGCCCCCTCGGAATTGCTTAAGGCCACCAGAATGCTACCTGTCACAAGAAGGGTAGAACCCGCCACGCGTTTAACTAGGGCGTCTGACAGGTTCGTACAAGGGGTCAGGCGTCAACAGTTTCGTGCAATGCCTCGCGCATCTTGCCAAAGTGTTCGTCCCACCCTTTGTCCAAGGCCAGGATCAGCCCGAAGGCGTCGGTGCCCTGCGGCAAGCCTTCGTGCAGCAGATCAAGACGCGTTCCACCGGCCACAGGTTCCAAGGTCCATTTCACGGTGCTTATAGCATCGCCCATGGGTTTCACTGTGAATGTGTATTCAAGATATTTGGGAGGTTTAGCGACGCGAACCTCACCCCAGATCAACAAGTCTCCACTGGTGGTGCCAAACATCTCAAGCCTCTGACCTTCGACCAAAGGTCGTTCCGGTTTGTGAAACCATTCTGCCAAATGGTCAGGGTCTGTAAGATAAGCCCAAACAGTTTCCGGTTCGGCCCTTAGGAATATTGATTTCTTCAATACAGAATCGGTCATTTTGGTTTCCTTTCAAAAGCTTCCTTGAGAGAGTTGAGGCGGTCGTCCCAGAACTGATCAAAGTATCTGAGCCAATCCAGAACAGGGGCCATCCCAAGTGGTTCAAGTCGATTAACGCGTTCCCGACCGCGTACTTCGACCGAGATCAAGCCACCGTCAGACAGAACGGTCAGGTGTTTCTTGACCGCAGCTCGGGTCATGTCGAACCGGTCGGTCAATTGCCCGATTGTCATGTCCTGTGCAGCAAGCAGTTGCACGATGTCTCTGCGGGTTGGGTCAGCCAGCGCACGAAACGCGTTTTGAGTTTGGTTTTCCATAAGCACCCTCAAATGAGATACCATTTGGTATCATATTGATGCAGTACCAAAAGGTATCATGTCAAGTGTGAAGGGTGCTTTACTTTTGTTCGCTAATTGTTCACATTTGAGGAATGGTTTTGGATTTGCAGCCTGGACAGAAACTGGCGCGGGGCGTCGCGCGACACCTTGCAGCGCATGGTTTTGTATCTGTTGAGGAATTTGTCCCGGCACGCGGCTTGCGCGTCGATGTGATGGGGCTGGGCCCCAAGGGTGAGCTTTGGGTGATCGAATGCAAATCCAGCCGGGCCGATTACCAATCGGATTCAAAGTGGCAGGGCTATTTGGAGTGGTGTGATCGGTTTTTCTGGGCCGTCGATACTGATTTTCCGGTTGAACTGCTGCCCGCAGAAACCGGTTTGATCATCGCCGACGCGTATGACGCGGAAATTGTGCGCATGTCGCCCGAAGACAAATTGGCCCCGGCACGACGCAAGAAAATGATTCAGAAGTTTGCAACAGACGCGGCACGCCGTCTACACGCGCTGCGCGATCCACGATTGTAGTGTCAGCCTTTTACGGCCAGAGCGGCCTGTGCAGCTGCGCGGATCTCATCCGCGATTTCTTCGGCTTCCTCCGGCTCGAAATCCATCGGTATTTCCACACCGTCTGCTTCGATGAACAGGCGCACCATACCCTGATCGGTTGGGCCGATTTGCAGATTTGCCTGAATGTCGCGTTCGGTATTGATGCCCATCTGTGCCTCCGAGACTGAGCGTTCCTGCTAGCGCGCGCAGGGTTGAGAATCAAGTCACCTTTGCAGTCAGATAAGACATGGATGACGTTGTACTCAGAACCTTTCAGCCCGATGACGCTGCATGGCTGGTCGAACAGCACGGCAGGCTCTATGCGCGTGATGAAGGGTTTGACGACAGTTTCGCGCCTTTGGTGGCCCGTATCCTTGACGAGTTCATCGCATCCCACGATGCCACCCGCGAAAAGGGGTGGATTGCAGAGCGGGGCGGACAACGGCTGGGCAGTATTTTTTGTGTAGGTCTGGATCAGCACACCGCAAAACTGCGCTTATTTCTGCTTGTCCCCGATGCGCGCGGTCGTGGCGTGGGCAAACGGCTGCTGGAAGCCTGTACAGGCTTTGCAAGGGACGCCGGGTATCAGGAAATGGTTCTGTGGACCCACGAAAGCCACAGGGCGGCATGTGCGCTTTATAAGGCGTTTGGGTGGGAACTGACAGACAGCAAACCGGTGCATTCCTTTGGGGTCGATCTTGTCGAACAAAGCTGGAAATTTCGGCTTTAATCCTCTTGCATTCCCCGGGCGCGTTCGGTAAATCGCCCCTCACGAGTGCCGCCTTAGCTCAGTTGGTTAGAGCGCTGGATTGTGGATCCAGAGGTCCCCTGTTCAAGCCAGGGAGGCGGTACCACTTCTCTCAAAATTGCTCGTTTGTCGCGCAACTGCACGCGTCGCGCCATTGGAATGGCTTGGAAAGTTGACGCGATGCGCGCGCTGAAGATCAGCGCGCGAGGTTCAGTTTGAAACGCATTTTGGTCTGTCTGGCGACTGGAAGATGTCGGTTCAAGCGCTTGTTGATCATGCCAAAACCCCAGACGATCACCAGTGTCAGAACGATAAAGTAGAACGCCAGAATCGGATAGGGAATGAACGGGTTGAAGGTCTTGTCGGCAAA
The DNA here is from genome assembly GCF_059613205.1 of Ruegeria sp. BHSB064. Lineage (NCBI taxonomy): Bacteria > Pseudomonadati > Pseudomonadota > Alphaproteobacteria > Rhodobacterales > Roseobacteraceae > Ruegeria > Ruegeria sp. BHSB064. The sequence goes on along the minus strand of NZ_JBXWSB010000039.1, from coordinate 23,155 downwards.
GTAGCTGGCATAGTACAGCGCGTCTCCGCGTTGTTGCCAGGCCGGGAAGGCCGAGAAGAAAACCAGCGTTGTGGCGTGGAACAGAAAGATCGCCTCGTTCGTATAAGCTGGCCATGCCAGGCGCAGCATAGTGGGCCAGACTATCCGGCGGAAACGGGCCCAACCGGTCATGCCATAAGCATCAGCAGCTTCGATGTCGCCTTTGGGAATGGATCTGAGCGCCCCATAGAAAATCTCGCCCGAATAGGCAGCGGTGTTCAGGAAGAGCACGATCAGCGCCCCCAGCCAGGCCGAGGTGAAGGCGTCAAACATCGGGTAGGATTTCTTCAGCGACAGGAAGAAGAAGTAGGCAAAGAAGAACTGGATAAACAAGGGCGAGCCGCGGAACAGGAAGATGAACCATTCCGAAGGCTTGCGCAGCCACTTGTTCGTCGATGCTTTGCCGACAGCCAGAGCGGTGGCCAGAAAGAACCCGGTCGCCAGCGCCATGATCCCGAAATAAACGTTCCAGATCATACCTGACCCGATCAGCGTAAACTGCTCGCACAGGGTGAAATCGTTCTTGGGCAGCAGGCGTTCGCCAATGCCAAGAGAACGGAGGCCATAGTCCTGAATGGTCTGCAAGCAGCTCATGCCGTGGTCTCCTTGCGTAGCAGCTCACCGCCCGAGGTCGCCTGCCCATGCGATAGTCTGCGCATCAGTTTTTCCAATCCAATCTCGGAAACACGGGTCATGCCCAGATAGAAGACGAGCAGGAACAGGAAGTACCACATCCGCCAGTCCCCATGCGGATACTGGGTGAATCTGGAGGTTTTGGTGCCGCCAAGCTCGCGCGCCCAATAGACGATATCCTCGATCCCCAGCAGGAACAGAAGCGGTGTCGCTTTGATCAGCACCATCCACAGGTTCGACAGGCCGGGCAGGGCATAGACCCACATCTGCGGCACAAGGATGCGCCAGAAGGTCTGACGGCGGGTCATGCCATACGCTTCGGCCGTTTCAAGTTGCGCGTGCGGTACGGCCCGCATGCCGCCAAACAGAACGTTTGCGGCAAAGGCTCCGAAAACGATTGAGAAAGTGATGATGGCCAGAAAGAACCCATAAGTTTCATGAACCCATTCCGGAGCAGTCCCCAATGGCAGCTTTGCCGCTTGGCAAACAATGAAGTCATTGCCCTGCCGTATCGGGTCGGTCCATTCGGGGCATAGGATTTTATGCCGCGTCCATTCGAACGCCTGATCCAGGGCAATGACAAAGAACAGGAAGAACGCGATGTCAGGGACGCCACGCACAATGGCGATGTACCCTTTGCCCAGCCAGCTTAGAGGTGGAAAATGCGACCGGGCTGCCATTGCACCCATAAAGCCAAACGCCAACGCAACAGGCGCGGTCACGGCCAGCAATCCCAACACTTTGAGGAAAGACAGGTAGAAGGACCAGTGGACACCGTTGGTCAGGTAACAGGAAAACCAACGGAATGTTCCGAGCGTGTCTGGATCAGCGCAAAAGGAAAACATGTAGCGTCTTTCAAACGGCGTGCCCGTTGTGTTGACGGGCGAGGTTCGGCGCGACAGACGCGCCGAACCGCTTGATGCTGATTAGTTTGTAACGACTGAACCGTCAGCGTTGTAGGTCGGAACGCCTTCGCCGAACCATTTGACGATCAGTTCGTTCAGCGAACCGTCTGCTTTCATTGACGTGATTGCTTCGTCAAACTTGCCACGCAGTTCGCCATCCGATTCACGGATGCCCAGGCCGATGCCGCCACCCAGAGGCACATCATCGCCTACGAACACCAGCTCACCGCCCGATTCTTCGACGATCGGCACCAGGAAGTCCTTGTCGGCAAAGACAGCGTCGGCTTCACCGTTACGCACGGCTGCGATGGTTTCTTCCGGGGTTGCGAATTCGACCAAAGTCGCGCCGGATTCGGCTACGTGACCGGCCTGAATGGTTGCGGTTTGCGCGGCAACGATACCGCTGGCAACATCAACGCCTTCCGCCGCACCGACATAGGCCGAAGCCGCAGGCGGGAAGTAGTTCTGGGTGAAATCGATGACTTCATCGCGTTCGTCGGTGATCGACATGCCCGCGATGATGGTGTCGTAGTTGCCCGACACCAGGTTCGGAATGATCGAATCCCAGTCGTTCTTGACCCACTCACACTCCAGGTTTGCGCGCTTGCACAGCTCGTCGCCGACCTCACGCTCGAAACCGTCGATCTCGCCAGCATCGTTGATGAAGTTATACGGAGGGTAGGCGCCCTCGGTGCCCATGCGGACGGTGTCGGCCATGGCGATACCGGCAGTCAGCGCCAGTGCTGCGGTGGACAGAATCAGGTTTTTCATTGGTTACTCCCCAGTTTGGTTCTGTATTTGAAGTTAAGCCGCCTGAGTGGCGGAGAGAAAGCCCCGAAGCCGTTCGGATTCGGGTGACGTAAAGATATCTTCGGGCGTGCCTTCTTCCTCGATCAGGCCCTGGTGCAGAAACACCACGTGGCTTGAGATGTCGGCGGCCATTTTCATGTCGTGGGTCACAATGATCATGGTGCGCCCTTCGGCGGCCAGATCCTTAATCACTTTGATGACTTCTTGTTCCAATTCCGGGTCCAGTGCCGAGGTTGGTTCGTCAAACAGCAGCGCTTCGGGTTCCATACACAGGCCTCGCGCAATGGCGGCACGTTGTTGCTGACCACCGGACAATTGGGCCGGGTAGACATCGCATTTGTCACCGATGCCCACCTTGTCCAGGTACTTTCGTGCGCTGTCTTCCACTTCGGCCCTGTCACGGCCCAAAACGGTCACGGGGGCCTCCATCACGTTTTGCAGGATGGTCATATGTGCCCACAGATTGAACTGCTGAAACACCATCGACAGATTGGTGCGAATGCGCATGACCTGCTTGGGGTCCGCCGGACGGCGTGCATGGCCTTCACCGGACCATTTGACCGGTTCACCCTTGAAAAGAATTTCGCCTTGCTGACTGTCTTCCAAAAGGTTGCAGCAGCGCAGCAGCGTCGATTTTCCGGAACCTGAAGAGCCGATCAGCGAGACCACGTCGCCCCGATGAGCCGTAATATCCACCCCTTTCAAAACCTCGAGATTGCCGAAGCTTTTGTGAAGGTTTTTGATTTCGATGACGGGAGCGGTTTCTGTCACGGGCAGTCCAGTGTTTGGTGGTGTTGGTGCGGTACTAGGACCGAAAAAAAAGGTCAATGCAATGCGCAAATGACAGAATCAAGACCTCAAACGCCCAAAATGCACAATTGCGTTCGACAAATTGGTCAGGTGTTCGAAAGTAAGGCGATTGGGTCCGGAGGGTTCGGAACAGACAGGTATTCGGTCGCCGGAATATCGACCAGCCCGTTGATGTACAGATGCTGTCGGTCCGCTTCCGTCAGATCGGCGATTGCCGCGCGGATAGCATCTGCAATGTGGGCTGCGTTCTGCCCTACAGAGGTTATGTAGGGCAATGTCGGGGTTGGGTGCGTTCTTTCCAGCTCTTGCACGCGATCACCCATATCCGTGTGATCTTGCAGCAGGTGCCATGTCAGCGCATCCAGCGCAGCAAAATCGGCTTCACCCACAGCCACGGCTTGCGCTGAAAGTGCATGCCCACCTGTTTCCACTAAAGCCGCAGGACGAAGATTCGCATTCGCCAAATGCGTAATTGGAGCCGCCCAACCGGACTGAGACAGGGCCTCGTTATAGGCAAAGGTACCGTTTGCCAGATCTGGCAGATCGCGGGCATCATCCCGGCGTTTGACAAAAACCGAGCAGTAATGGCCAGCCGGGCAATCGGGCAGACCGTAATCTGGTGTTCCAACCAATTGCACATGACCATGCAGTCGGGTTCGGTACGGCATCCCGCAGGTCTGAGCCAATATCAGGTTCGGGTCCTGCCAGACCTCCCACATGTCCTGATCTCGGGTCAGGTGATCCGGGCCATAACCCAGATGATTGCGTATCAGGTTCCAGAACCTGTCATTGGCAGCTTGAAGCGCAGGCATGTCATACATGCCAAGCATTGCAATCACGACTTTGCAGCCCTTTGACGCGCCAGTGCCGAATCCACGTCGCTGACACCCAACAGGCTGACCACAAGACGCAGCAGAGAGTCTTCTTCGCCAGTGCGATGACCGTCAGCAAGCGCTACGGACCACAGGGCCTGTACCACGGCCAGCCGGTCCTCATAGGCGACGGCTTCTTTTATCGCACGGGTAAAGCGGACCGTGTCGGGGGCCTCGGCCTCCAAGTCCTCGGCCTGTGCGCGCAGTGCAGCGCTTTCGAACGGGGACAAGCCATAGCGTTCCGCCGAAATGCGGTCGATCCGCGCCATCTCGGTATCGGAATAATCATTGTCGGAACGGGCCAGACGCACCAGCAGAGCCGTCAGGGCAAGGCGGGCGTCATCTTCGACAAGCGGGTCGGGCTGAGGCTGCGTGAGCCTGGAAAGAAATTCACTGAACATGGTTTAGATATAGCGAGCGCCTAACTCACATCCAAGCGGCTTTGAACGCGTTCCCGTGCGGCCTTACTGTCATTAAAGCTCAAGCCCATAGCGACGCGGGCTTCCTCGACGATTTTCATCTCGCCTTCGTCCGTGCTGCCGTCGGCCAGAACAACTTCCCAAAGTGCATCCAGGGCGGCCAGACGCTCTTTCAAGTCCGTCGTTTCGCGGATCAGCTTGCCAAAGGTATCCGTTTCGGGCGCAGCCGCGTGAAGCTTTTCACACGTCGCGCGCACTTTAGCGGCTTCAATCGCGTTATGCTGGTAAAGCCGGGCCAAAATTTTGTCGATCAAACTGATCTCTTCCAGTTTGTAATCCCGGTCCGCCTGCGCCACACGCACCATGAGCGCACCCAGCGCCAGCTCGGCATCAGGATCGGGCAGGTGTTTATGTTGAGGCGGTCTGAGAGCCTGAAAGAACTTTTTCAACATAAGGTCAGGTTATTCCATATTTTGTGGTCCGCCAAGCGAAGACTACCTGCCATAGCCTCGAATGATCACAAGATTGCCGATTGACAGCAGGTCGTTATGAACTTGCACTCATCGTTTGACGCGCTCAACCATAAGGTGAAAGAATTTCTCACTGAAGACAATGCCCTCTCACCAACGGCACTTAGCCCTGGTAGTTTAAAGCTACCTGCGCCTGTTCGGTCAGCCATTTGATCATCTGGCGATAGGGCACGGGCCCGTAACTGACACGAGCCACGCCCAGTTCAGCCAATTTGGACGTAGCGGGCGTGCCGGGCAGGGCGATAATGTTGACGGGCAAGCTAGTTTCTTCGCACAGGCGGCTAATTAAAGATTCGTCTTTCAGGCCGGGCGCGAAAAAGCCGCTGGCGCCGGCTGATTCATAGGACGCGGCCCGTGCGATGGCATCGTCCAGCATGGCCTCGCTATGGGTCTCTGCAGGAGCTTTAAGAAAGATATCGGTGCGCGCATTGACGTAAGCTGGGATGCCCGCGCCGTCGCAAGCCCTGCGCATGGCTTCGACGCGCTTGGCCTGAACCGACATTTCGTACAGTCCCTCGCCACCAATGACCTGATCTTCAAAGTTGAACCCGACCACGCCGCACGCCAAAGCGCGTTTCACGTTTTCTGCAATACCCTGCGCGTCTTCGGCATAAGCGCCTTCGAAATCCAGTGTCACTGGCAGATCGACCGCTGCCACAATACGGCGGGCGTTGTCCAAGGCCGTCTCAAGCGGGATGTTTTGCCCGTCTGCAAAGCCTTGTGCCATTGCAACCGGGGCACTGCCAGTTGCAATCGCCTGTGCGCCGGCATCCCGAACCGCGGCAGCGCTGCCTGCGTCCCAGATGTTGAAAAGGATGACCGGATCGCCCTTTTTGTGAAGGCTGGTGAAGGTATTCGCGTTCTGGATCTGGTCGGCCATCGGAACTCTCCTGTTGTAGCGTGACCAACAGTTAACCTTACGATGACCGACCGAGTAGGGGTTTTTTGCTTTGATACGTCACTTTGAGGTGACGGGCCCTGCATCGCTCAGTTCCTATCGGATTGAGCGATACGGGAGATTTACGGCAAGTGGAATCTGAGCGCGCTATGCCTCGTCCGCTGCCCCAGATACGAATTTCGCACTGAAATTGGCTTCGCCCAGACGGTTCAGCAAGTTCAGTTGAGTGTCCAGCCAGTCCTTGTGGCCTTCCTCCTCCAACAGAATGCGTTCGAACAGCGTACGTGAACCAACATCGCCGACTTCAGCTGCCTGCAGCGCAGCTTTGGTATAGAAATCGACGGCTTCGGTTTCGTCTTTCAGATCGGCAGAGAACATCTCTTCCAAAGAACCTGCCGCCGCCGGGCTTTTCTGAAACGAAAGCTCGGGCACGCCACCCAAAAACAGGATGCGTTCGATAAACGCGTCAGAGTGGCCCAACTCTTCCTGCATTTCGCCCCGCATCTTTTCGGCCAGAATATCAAGGCCCCAATCTTCCAGCACATGGGCGTGCAGCTGATACTGATGCGCCGCTGTCAGCTCCATATGCAGTGCTTGTTGGAGGTTGGTGATTGTTGTTGCGTTGCTCATCGGAAATCTCCTGAATCTCTCAATTGTATCCAAGGCGCGAAGCAGAAACTTCGCATCCTCATACAGTTAAGAGGTCAGCCCCCATAAAACAACGTGGGGGTGACAGACCGACACAGCGGGGGATTACACCAGACGCGAGGTGTCTTTTGCAGCGCGTACAAAATCGCGAAACAGCGGGTGCGGGTCAAACGGCTTGGATTTCAGTTCCGGGTGGTACTGAACGCCGATGAACCACGGATGATCTGACCATTCAACGATTTCGGGCAAACGACCGTCCGGCGACATGCCGGAAAAGTTCAGGCCCGCTTTCTCAAGCTGCTCGCGATACTTGATGTCGACCTCATAGCGGTGACGGTGGCGTTCCTCGATCTGGGTGCTGCAATAAACGTCGGCAACTTTGGATCCTTCGGCCAGTACCGCGTTATAAGCGCCCAACCGCATGGTGCCGCCCTTGTCGTCACCGACTTTGCGTTCAACCTTGTGGTTGCCCTGTACCCACTCTTTCAGGTGATAAACCACGGGCTCGAAACGTTTTTTACCAGCCTCGTGGTCGAATTCCTCTGAACCCGCCTCGGTGATGCCAGCAGCATTCCGCGCCGCTTCGATCACCGCCATCTGCATGCCCAAACAGATGCCCAGATAAGGAACCTTGTGTTCGCGCGCATATTGAGCAGCCTTGATTTTGCCTTCGGTGCCGCGTTCACCAAATCCACCGGGTACCAGGATCGCGTGGAAGCCTTCCAGATGCGGGGCTGCGTCTTCTGTGTCGAACACCTCGGCGTCGACCCACTCGATTTTCACCTTGACCCGATTGGCCATGCCACCATGGGTCAGCGCCTCGGCAATCGACTTATAGGCATCCTCAAGCTGAGTGTATTTGCCGACGATGGCAACTTTGACCTCGCCTTCGGCATTGTGGATCCGGTCGCTGACATCCTCCCACTTGGCCAAATCCGGTTTCGGGGCAGGGCTGATCTGGAACGCGTCCAGCACCGCTTGATCCAGACCTTCGCGGTGATAGGCCAGCGGGGCGTCATAGATGGTGCTCAGGTCCTGCGCCGCAATCACGCTGTCGGGGCGGACGTTACAGAACAGCGCCAGTTTCTCGCGTTCCTTGGTCGGGATCGGACCTTCGGACCGGCAGACCAGAATGTCCGGGGCCAGACCGATCGAGCGCAGCTCTTTCACCGAGTGCTGTGTCGGCTTGGTTTTCAACTCGCCCGACGCTTTGATATAGGGCAGTAGTGTGAGGTGCATAAAGATACACTGGCCTCGCGGCTTGTCCTGGCTGAACTGACGGATGGCTTCAAAGAAGGGCAGCCCTTCGATGTCGCCGACGGTTCCACCAATCTCACAGAGCATGAAATCAACCTCATCCTCACCGATGGCGATGAAATCCTTGATCTCGTTGGTGACATGCGGGATCACCTGAATGGTTTTGCCGAGGTAATCGCCACGGCGCTCTTTTTCGAGCACGTTGGAGTAAATCCGCCCCGAACTGACCGAGTCGGTCTTGCGTGCGGCCACGCCGGTGAAACGCTCGTAGTGGCCAAGGTCCAGATCGGTTTCCGCCCCATCGTCGGTGACAAAAACTTCGCCGTGTTCAAAGGGCGACATCGTGCCGGGATCGACGTTCAGATAAGGGTCCAGCTTGCGCAGGCGCACCGAGTATCCCCGGGCCTGCAACAGCGCGCCCAAAGCCGCCGAAGCCAGTCCTTTGCCCAAGGACGAAACCACACCACCAGTGATGAAAATAAAACGCGCCATAGTTTTTCGGCTGCTCCCGTGAGACGTCAAAATCAGCTGCCCGACGGTTCCGAAAAACCGCTGCATCACGGGACTTCACGTATAAAGGATTCGCGCCAAAAGCGCAAGAGAACCGCAAGATGCTGTTGCAGTCTTCTTTCAGGTTTCTAGGTTTTGTGGATCAGTCCGCTTGCGGGATCAGCGGCGCATTGTCGCCCTGCGTCGGCGGAAGCAGATCTTCTGCCGACGGAACCCCCGGGGTGCTTTCTTCGGTCGAAGCCGGAGCCGGAACGCCCAGACGATCGATCACCGAGCTGCCCGAGGACTTCTGAGCCGCCAGAATGGTCAGCGTGATTGAGGTCACGATGAAGCAGGCCGCAAGGATCCAGGTCAGCTTACCCAAGGCGGTTGCCGCTGCGCGACCCGTCATGGCGCCGCCACCGCCGCCGCCCATACCAAGGCCACCGCCTTCGGACCGCTGCATCAGAACAACGGCAATCAGGCCCAAGGCCAATAGAAGGTGGATGATGAGAACGACGTTTTCCATGGTGGTCCTGTACAGCGTGGCGTGTATCGCGTGGTACTTATGCAAGTTTGTCCGCGGGGGCAAGTCAGGAGTTCACATCACCACGCGTGATACATCATATCACGGCAACGGCACTGGACAGAACACTAATGCGTAGCGCAGGCTGCACCCTATGCCACATGACGACCACGACCACCCGCACGCATTGTTGCCACCGGAACCCGCTTTGCGCGTCAAGGCGCTGGAAACGATTCTGACCCGCAAAGGGCTGATCGATCCGGCGGCACTGGATGAGATTATCGACACCTATCAAAACAAGATCGGCCCGCAGAACGGTGCACGGGTTGTTGCCAAAGCATGGAGCGATCCTGCGTTTAAGGCGGCTTTACTGGAAGATGCCACGCCCGTCGTGGCGGATCTTGGCTATTACGGTCGGCAAGGCGAGCACATGGTTGTTGTCGAGAACACGCCGGACCAGCACAACATGGTCGTCTGCACCTTGTGCAGTTGCTACCCGTGGCCGTTGCTGGGCATCCCGCCCGGCTGGTATAAGTCTGACGCCTACCGTGCGCGCGCGGTGCGCGAACCGCGTAAAGTGTTGGCCGAATTCGGCGTCACTCTGCCCGAGGGTACATCGGTGCGGGTCTGGGATTCGACCGCCGAGATTCGCTACCTCGTTCTGCCCATGCGTCCCAAAGGCACAGATGGGATGAGCGAAGATGAGCTCGCCTCGCTGGTGACGCGCGACAGCATGATCGGCACCGGCATTCCCAAGGCACCCTCATGACCCGCGTTCATGACATGGGAGGCCGCTTCGGGGATGGTCCGATAAATCCCGAAGCAGAGGATGCACCTATCTTTGCCGAAGAGTGGCACGCGCGCGCGCTTGCGGTTACACTTGCCGCAGGGTTTCTGGGGCAATGGAACATAGACGTATCGCGACATGCACGCGAACGTCTGTCTCCAAAAGACTATGCGCGGTTCTCATACTACGAAAAATGGATCTCTGGCCTGGCCGACCTGCTTGTTGAAAAAGGTGTTCTCACTTTGGAAGACCTAAATGGTGGCGGTGGGGATGGGCCACATCCGCTGACCGAGAGAATGCTGAAAGCGGAAGCTGTCTCTGACGCATTGGCCAAAGGTGGGCCTGCTGACAGACCGTCGAACGTTGCGGCGCGGTTCTCTGTTGGGCAAAAAGTCATCACGAGTCGACCTGCTGCAAACCGGCTTGTGGATGGGGGCCATACGCGTTTGCCGACTTACGCATCAGGCGCCAAGGGTCGAATCCTGCGTCTACATGGGACGCACGTTTTACCCGATGCAAATGCCCATGGTTTGGGCGAAGCGCCAGAGCCGCTGTACGCGGTGGCCTTCCCGGCGTCTGAACTTTGGATCAATCCAGAGCACCCCAAAGACGAAGTGGTGCTGGATTTGTGGCAAAGCTATCTGGTGCCGGCATGAGTAAATGCGTCATTCATACGGCCCCGGAACCCGTCTTTGCTGAACCTTGGCACGCCCAGGTCTTTGCCGTCACCGTTGCATTGAACGAAGCTGGTCGGTTCGATTGGTCCGACTGGGCAAATCGATTCTCGAATACACTCAAGCGTCATGGCCTTGCACGCGAGCTGGATGGTGGCGACGATTATTTTCACGCTTGGTTGGAAACACTCGAGGCTATGCTCGCCGAGCAGGGGGCTGCTCTGCCGCAGGATGTGAAAGACCTGCATCGGGCATGGGAAGAGGCGTATCTGACGACCCCCCACGGGCACCCGGTGCATCTGCGTTGACCACTGACAGGGGGCTCTGCCCCCGCCGCCCGTTCCGGGCGACTCCCCCGAGGTATTTCCAGCCAGATGAAGCAGGGGATCCGTCTTCATCTGGCCCCAAATACCTCCGCCGGAGGCATCGCGCATTTGCGCGATTTCAATCTGCGGCGAATTATCGGTTTCCCTGCCGTTTGTGCCCGGCTATATGGGCCGAGTTTGATTACTCAGCACGAAAAGGACCGGATATGGCCAACGTGGTTGTTGTCGGCGCCCAATGGGGCGACGAAGGAAAAGGCAAGATTGTCGACTGGCTCAGTGAACGGGCGGACGTGATCGCGCGTTTTCAGGGCGGGCATAACGCCGGTCATACGCTGGTGATCGACGGAGAAGTTTACAAACTGCACGCGCTGCCCTCGGGCGTTGTGCGTGGTGGAAAGCTGAGCGTCATCGGCAACGGTGTGGTCCTGGACCCATGGCATCTGATCAATGAAATCGCGACCATCCGGTCGCAGGGCGTGGAAATTACACCTGAAACCCTGATGATCGCTGAGAACACGCCTTTGATCCTGCCGATCCACGGCGAGTTGGACCGGGCGCGGGAAGAAGCCGCCAGCAAGGGAACCAAGATCGGGACCACGGGCCGTGGGATTGGACCCGCTTACGAAGACAAGGTCGGACGCCGTTCTGTGCGCGTTGCTGATCTGGCGGACGAAGCCACGTTGGAAGCCCGGGTGGATCGCGCGTTGCAGCACCATGACCCGCTGCGCAAAGGTTTGGGGATCGAACCGGTTGATCGCGACGCGTTGATTGCTCAGCTGAAAGAGATCGCGCAAGAGATTCTGCCGTTTGCCGCGCCTGTGTGGAAAGTGCTGAACGAAAAGCGTAAAGCGGGTAAACGCATCCTGTTCGAAGGTGCGCAAGGCGCGCTGTTGGACATCGATTTTGGTACCTATCCCTTTGTGACGTCCTCGAACGTGATCGCAGGTCAGGCTGCAACGGGTGTTGGTATTGGGCCGGGGTCGATCGATTTTGTACTGGGCATCGTCAAAGCTTACACCACTCGTGTGGGTGAAGGCCCATTCCCGACTGAGCTGGAAGACGCAGATGGGCAGCGTTTGGGGGAGCGCGGGCATGAGTTCGGCACAACAACAGGCCGTAAGCGTCGCTGCGGTTGGTTCGATGCGTGCCTCGTGCGTCAGACCTGCGCGACCAGTGGCGTGAACGGTATCTCTCTGACAAAGCTGGATGTTCTGGACGGGTTTGAAACGCTGAAAATCTGCACCGGATATGAGCTGGACGGTGAAAGGCTGGACTATCTGCCCACCGCGGCCGATCAGCAGGCACGTTGCACCCCTATCTACGAAGAAATGCCGGGTTGGAGCGAATCGACCGAAGGCGCGCGCAGCTGGGCCGATCTGCCGGCCAACGCGATTAAATACGTGCGTCGTGTGGAAGAACTGATCGAATGCCCAGTAGCACTTCTGTCCACCAGCCCGGAGCGGGACGACACCATTTTGGTGACAGACCCGTTTGCTGACTGATGGGCGAGGAAAAGAAACCGGGACTGAGCTACAAGGCGCGTCGGCGGTGGTCGCTGGTGATCCTTGTTATTGGCCTGCCGCTTTACATTGTTGCGGTGGTGACAGTTGTGAACTGGCTGGATCGTCCTCCGATCTGGGTTGAGCTTCTGGTCTATGTCGTACTTGGCGTTCTTTGGGCTTTGCCGTTCAAGTTCGTTTTTCGCGGCGTCGGGAAAGAAGACCCCGATCAGTCCTGAAACTCTTGAGAAACCTGTGTCTGGCTTGGCCAGCTGAGAACCGCGCGTGCAAACGCGCGGTACTCGCTTGTGATTTCTTTGGCCATGCTGAAAGGGGTGGGCCATGGGGTGGTCAGGGTCGCCTCGACCTGACCTGGTACTAGGGTCAGCTCTGCGTTGTGCTTCGCGGCAAGGCGTCTCATTTTCTGATTGGTCGCAAGGCATAGCATATGGACTTCTCTGATCCCCCGGTTTTGAGCAATCGTAATGAGGCGGGATAGCAAAGCGTCTCCAATCCCCTGATCTTGCCAAGCACTCTCAACAGTAAAAGCTGCTTCGGCGACATGATATTTGTGGTCAGGTATCAGACGCAATTCTCCTACGCCGCGCAGACAAGAATCCGGGAAAGCTCCGAAAACAATTGCTGCGTCAGCAAACATATTGGACAGGTAATCTTGCAATCCCTGTGGCTGAACAGGTGTGCCAAAGCGTGACAGCAATACGTCCTCATCCAAGTTATTGAAGTGGCTTGAAATTAATGCATGGTCATGTCTTCGAAGTCGGCGAATTATGATGTCTTGCATAGCACTGCCCCAGTCTGAAACGGATATCATGACGTGAGTTTTACCGTGAGACTGTATCACATTTCTGCGTCGCAGCATAAACTGTTTTGACGCGCTGCCTGAATAGCCGCGTAACATGCTCTCTATGGTTTGCAAAAAAAGGGCCGGGATTTACCCGGCCCTGCTTGTCTATAGGCGCGTCAGTCAGCCCACTGCGCGTTCATCATCCGGGCGGAAGCCGATCAGATTGGAAGCCGCAAAACGGCCACCACCAGCCTTCTCGATTTTGCCGTCGCGCAGCAATTGACCAAATGAACGCAGGCTTTCTTCGCGATTGAACTCATCCTGCTTCAAAGAGCGGACTTTGTTCATCAGTTGCGGGCGCGAGAACTGTTCCTGACCTTCAATGAAGGACAGATAAGCTGCTGCCGCTTCCAGAAGGTCAGGCAGCGATTGAGCGCCCTGGTCCTGTGCAAACTGGGCAAAGCCGCCTTCTTCCGAACTGCTGTCTTCCACATCAGCGGTGACGCGGCGGGGCATCACGGGGCCTGTTGGTTCGTTCTGATCGTCAACGCGCTGCTCAGCTACCAGTTTCAACGGGGCCGGAGCATCTGCTTCCGGGCGCGCGCTAGTCACCTTCACTTCGGGGCGGCGGGGGCTGACTACAGATTCCAAGTCGCCACGATATTCGTCAGCTTTTGAGGATGCAGTGTCTGCGTCATCCAACTCTGCCTCGGTCGCAGCGACCGCTGTACGCAGGTGCGAATAGGTTTCGCGCGCATCGCTGCTGGAAGGATCATCCATATGCTCGCCGGTTTTGGCCATCAAACGCAAGACATCCTGATCCGGATCTGCATCATCAGCCAACTTTTGGCCCGGACGCTCAGAGAACTCAGATTCGATCTCGGAAATCTCGCTCAGCAAGTTCTCTTCATCTTCAGCCGTCAACAAACCATGGGTCTGATCGTCCAGGGAGTCTTGGGATACCTCTTCCGAAGTCTCGATCGCCACGTCCTCTACATTCAGGATGTTCGGAACGTCCTCTTCTTCGACCTCGTCTTCTGAATCTTCTTCCAGATCCGCAAACAGCGGTTCGGCGGGCAGTTGCGGCATTTCGGGGATGTCTTCGAGGCTGTCAACCTGCACGTGCTCGGGGGTCATGGACACTTGCAGGTCGTCAGCTTCAATAGTTGGGGCTTCTGTTTCGACAGCTTCGACTTCGTCCGTTTCTTCAGTCTCTTGTGCCTCTGTCGCTACATCGACGGACAAGTCATCTGTTTCTTCTTCCTCGTACTCTTCAACAACGGGTGCCTGTGGTTCTTCGGCTACTGGAGCAGCGGGCTCTTCAAAATCTTCCGCGCTCAGCGCACCGGCTTCAAAAGCGGCGGCGACTGCGTCCACCTGGGGTTTGGAACCCGCCAGCAAAGATGTGTCTTCATCTTCGGAATAAGCTGCAGGAGGGACGTCCGAGTGCGATACCACGGCGCGAATACGCTGCAGTTTGGCCGCGATGCTGTCAGCCGCCGGAGCGGGGGTATCTCCGACAGGTTCTGCCTCGGCAAACTCGGTCGGGGCAGGGGTTTGTTGTTCCTGAGTGGGGGTGTGCGCCATGGGCGTCGCGGCGGTGTGCGAAACCGGTTCCTGGTACGTGGCTTCCGGTGTCTGTGTGGCGCGCAGCAGCAGTCCGGATTCGCTCTGGCTGGCTTCTACCCGCTGCGATGCATCGCGCCGGGCAATGCGGGTCAGCATTTCGGCATCAGGTTGAGGGGGCTCTGAGCCGAAATAGCGGTCATCCGCTGCGAGGTCGCGAAAATACTCGGCGATGGCTTTCATCGTCTCAAAGGAATCGTCAAATCCTTCCAAAGTGCAGGAGAAGGTTCCATAAGAAACGGTCAATACCTTGTTATTCTGTACCATCAGACGCACGTCCTTTACAAACTACGAGAGCCAGCTTACCCGGAATCGGGAGCACACACTGGCTCGGAACTCTTCGCATGAACCTATCATTTTGTGGTCTTAATGTGTCCAAATCCGGGAAAAATGGCCAATCTTGTGAAAAATGAGCCAATTGTACGCTCTGCGGATCCAATTGGACTGTTTGGGGGGGGATTTGTCGGTGCAGAAGACCTGAATCTGGTGCTGAAGCGCGTCAAATCCGTTGTAGCTGCCGATGGTGGTGCGGCTGTTTTAACAGAATCAGGCCATATCCCGGATGCAGTCATAGGTGACTTCGATTCGCTGGACGCGGTGGCAAAAGCAAAAATACCGCCCGAGCGTCTTTTCCCGGTTCGCGAACAGGACAGCACTGACTTCGACAAGACCCTGCGCAGTGTGCAGACCCCGCTGGTTCTGGGGGCGGGGTTTCTGGGCGGGCGGCTGGATCATCAACTGGCCGTTTTGAATACATTGGTCAAAAGGCAGGATCAGGCGTGCATTCTGCTGGGTGAGCATGAGGTGGTCTTTCACGCGCCGCCGCGTATTCACCTGCCCGTTGATCCGGGAGATGTCGTTTCGCTGTTTCCAATGTGCCCGGTTACAGGACGCAGCAACGGGCTGGAATGGCCAATCGAAGGGTTGGAGTTTGAGCCAAACGGTCAGGTTGGTACATCCAACCGCGCACTGGCCGAGGTTGAGTTGCAAATGGATGGGCCGGGGCTTTTGGTCATGATCCCGCGTTCCGCGCTGGATCGGCTTATGCAGGTGTTTCTGTCGGGGCAGACCGGGCGCTGGCCCGCTCGCGCAGAATGACATAGAGGCCCGCAGCGATTGTTATCAAAATTCCAATCGCGGCAAGCCCGTCCGGCAAGTCGCTGAAAATCACCCAGCCGATCAGGGTTGCAACGGGAATTTCCAGATATTGCATTGGGGCCAACGTGGCCGAAGGCGCATAGCGCAACGACCAGGTCATCAGCAGATGGGCCACCGTGCCCAAGACGCCAATCGCTAACAAGAGCCAGTACATATCGGTGGCAGGCAGCGTTGCGGAGATCTCCCATATGTCAAGGTGCGTTCCGATCACCAGAACCGGCGTTAACACCAATGTGGCAAGAACGCCCGACACGGCCTGCAATGACACAGGGTCCGTCTCTTTCGCGATCTGCCGCGTGACCAGCATGAACAGGGCAAAGACAACCGCAACGATCAGGGGCAATAGTGCAGGAGCACCGACCTCAGCAAAGCTGGGTTGGATAACCAGAAGTGTGCCGATAAATCCGACGATGCAGGCTATCAGACGGCGGGCACCAACTTCTTCGCCCAGCACGCATTTACCCAACAACAACATGATGAACGGCATGACAAAAGCGATTGCGATAGCATCTGCCAGTGGCAGAAACTGCAGCGCGCTGAACATCGCCGTGATGCCAATGATATGCAGAAATGTGCGGATCACGGTCAGGCGCAGAATACGCCCGCGCATCCGCCATGGTCGTCCGGTCATGGCAACCAACGGAATCAGGATCAAGGCTTGTACTGCAAAGCGGACTGTAACCAGCAATCCCAACGGCGTCGTCTCGCCCAACAGCTTGGCCATTGAATCGCCCAATGGCGCAAGCACGCAGAAACCAAGCATCAAAACAATGCCAAAGACGGGACGATCCTGAGTCATGCCTGCGACGCTAGCCGTTTCGCGGAAGAGTGGAAAGGTCCGACGTCAGGCTTTCGGCAGCGGCTGAACCTTGGTGTAATCTGGCCCGACACAGGTTGGTAAACCGTCGTCCAGGCGCAGCCAGTTCAGCTTTTCCTCATGAGAGACATGAAGTGTTGGTTGCAACGCCTCTGGGGTCTCTAATGTCGCGACGTACAGATGCAGTACGTCAGACATCTTGGCCGAACGGAACGAGATCGGTGTGCCGCAATGCGGGCAAAAGCTGCGCTCAACTCCGGGTGAGGAGTTGAAGCGCTTAGGTTCTTCCCCTGTCCAGCGCCATTGCCCGTCGCGAACCGCGAAATAGGTTGTCATCGGGGCCGCGCATTGGCGGCGGCAACTGTCGCAATGGCATGTCACACAAGACAGAGCAGGAGAATCGACCTCGTATTTGATTTTGCCGCACAAGCAATGTCCACGCAATCGGCCGCCTCCTTTCCGACCTCAACAGTTCGGGATGTTTACTGCCAACCCGCCCAGCGAAGTTTCTTTGTACCTCTCGTGCATATCAAGCCCGGTTTGCCGCATGGTTTCAATTGCTGAATCCAAAGGCACAAAATGCTGACCATCACCTCGCAGTGCGAGAGACGCTGCAGAAACTGCTTTGATGGCGCCCAAGCCGTTACGCTCGATACAGGGGACCTGAACCAGCCCCGCAACCGGATCGCAGGTCATGCCCAGATGATGCTCCAGAGCGATCTCGGCTGCGTTTTCCACCTGCTCGGGTGTGCCGCCCATTACAGCGCAGAGCCCGGCTGCAGCCATGGCTGACGCGCTTCCAACTTCAGCCTGACAGCCCGCTTCAGCGCCCGAAATCGAAGCATTGAACTTGACCAGCCCGCCGATGGCGGCAGCGGTCAGCAGGAAATCTTCGATATGGCTTTCCGACGCACCGGGCACGTGGTCGAGGTAATAACGCAGCACAGCAGGCAAGACGCCTGCAGCGCCATTGGTGGGGGCGGTGACAACCTGACCACCGGCTGCGTTTTCTTCGTTTACGGCCATGGCGTAAACGCTCATCCAGTCATTGATCGTGTGTGGTGCAGTCAGGTTCATCCCGCGCTCGGCCATCAGAGCGTCATAAATCCCTTTGGCGCGGCGACGTACGCTCAGGCCACCGGGCAGAATACCGTCTGTGGAAAGGCCACGTTCAATACAGTCGTTCATCACCTGCCAAAGCCGGGCGGTACCTTTTGCAAAGCTGTCTGCACATCCCCTTGCGATTTCGTTTTCGCGCTTCATTTCAGCAATGGATTTGCCGCTTGAATTCGCCATTTCAAGCATTTCAGCGGCCGATTTGAACGGATAGGGAACCGGATCGCCTTCTTCGGTGGCTTTGCCTTCGGCCAGTTCCTCTTCGGTCAGAACGAAACCGCCACCGATGGAATAAAACACTTGCCTCAGGATCACGTCGCCCTGCGCGTCTGTTGCCATCAGGATCATCCCGTTGGCATGACCGGGCAGGTTGTTGTCGTAGTCAAAGACCAGATCGGTTTTTGGGTTGAACGTCAGCGTCGGCAGACCTTCGGGCGATACGGTATGCGTATCGGCAATGGCAGCAAGCGCAGCCTCGGCTTTGTCGTTGTCATACGTGTCAGGCACAAACCCGGCCAGGCCCAGAATGGTTGCCCGGTCTGTCGCGTGGCCAACGCCGGTAAACGCCAGCGAGCCGTGCAACGACCCTTTGAGGCCCGAAAACTCGAACGGCGACGCGCGCATCATGTCCAGAAAGCGCGCGGCAGCGACCATGGGGCCCATGGTATGAGAAGAGGACGGGCCGATGCCCACTTTGAACATATCGAAGACAGAGAGGAACATATCAGATAGCTGAGCCTTCTGGAGGGTTGGCGTGAACAGGGGATGTGAACGGGGTGGCCCCTAGACCTTCTGCGGCAATTGCCGAACGTGTCGCCGGGCGTGTTTCAAGCTGCATCAGGAGCGTCTGCAAGTACGGCGTATCGGCCAGTTGATACCAACTGCGGTCCGCCTGAGCAGGGTAGAGCGCCATCCAGCGCATCATGCACGCAACGTAGTAGGTGAGCACCGATGGTTGGTCAGCACAGAACCAGTCCGGCGCGCTCTTTGCGACAGAGTCCAGCAGTTTCAAGTGATGTCTCAGCCGCGGGCGGATGCCTGCGCGCAATGTGTCGGCCTGTGATGAGTCTATGTATTTTTCGGCGTAAAAGAGGATACGCAGGTCCGCGTGCAGCGTATTGGACGCAAAAAACAGCCATTTCAGAAAGTCCGCACGAGCAGGGTCACCCGCCGCAGGTGCAAGCTGCCCGTGACGTTCGGACAGCCACAGCAGGATCGCCGCGGTTTCAAAGATCGGCCCTTGGGGTGTTTCCAGAACCGGGATCAACCCGTTGGGGTTCAAAGCGCGGTATGCGGCACTGTCCTGTTCGTTCCGGCGGCGATCCACCAGAACGGTTTCATAGGGCACGCCCATCTCCTCCAGAGCCAGGCGGATCACCAGCGAGGCATTGTCGGGGGCATAGTGCAGGCGGTAGGGCGTCAACATGGCGGCAACTTATAGCGAGAAGATGAACTTGTAAGACATGATTGCGACGTTTCCGATAGGAAACGCGTAGTTCCGGACCATCTTTGGGCTCGCTGTGTCGCGAATCGGGGTCGCAGTCGCGCCGCGCATTCCCTATAACTCGGGCAAGCCAATTTGGGACAGCTGCCATGACCGGAGATCTTTCGCCTATCGACACTGCGAAATACGTGGCTGCATGCCGTGCGGCCGAAATGGTCGAAGACGGGATGCGCGTCGGCTTGGGCACAGGCTCCACGGCCGCATGGCTGGTGAAACGTCTGGGTGAAAAAGTTCAGCAGGACGGCTTGCGGATCAAGGGCGTGCCAACGTCAACCCGTACAGCACAGCTTGCCCGAGAGGTCGGGATTGAGGTGATATCGCTGGATCAGGCCGGGTGGCTGGACCTGACAATCGATGGAGCAGACGAGTTTGACGGCGATTTGAACCTGATCAAAGGCGGCGGTGGTGCGCATTTGCAGGAAAAGATCGTGGCGACTGCCAGCGACCAGATGATCGTCATCGCCGATTCCGGGAAAGAGGTTGAAACGCTGGGCGCATTCCCATTGCCGGTCGAAGTGGTTCCGTTCGGCTGGCAAACCACACGCACCCTGATCGAAGAGGCGCTGGATACGATGGATGTTCTCGGGACGACATCCGTACTGCGTATGAACGGTGAGGCCCCATTCGTAACGGATGAGGGAAATCATATTCTGGACCTTCATCTGCAACGCATCGGCAATCCGCGCCAGATGGCGTTGATCCTGAATCAGGTGCCGGGCGTCGTCGAAAACGGCTTGTTCATCGATATCTGTGACAAAGTCGTGATCGGGCACGGCGACGGTCGCGTCGAGTTGCGGGACATAAATGCAGGAACCATCCAACTGGATCAGTTGCTTGGGGGCTCACGTGACAACCTGTTTTCCGATGTTTCGGACTGAGTTTGATGCCCTCAACCCCGACAAGCGTCAGTGAATGTTCGAAAATTCTTTGCCCGGGGGTTGGCACCAAGGTTTTCGCGCCCAGATATCCAGAGAATTTTTGCAAGTTGAACGAAGGAAACCGGCATGAGCTTTGACTATGATCTTTTTGTCATCGGCGGAGGCTCGGGCGGGGTCCGCGCTGCGCGCGTGGCAGCGGGTGAGACCGGAGCCAAAGTCGCACTTGCCGAAGAAGACCGCTATGGCGGTACCTGTGTGATCCGGGGCTGTGTGCCCAAGAAGCTGATGGTCTTTGCCAGCGAATATTCGGGCATGGTTGGCGATGCGCAAGCCTATGGTTGGGACATTCAGCCCGGCGCGTTCGACTGGAACACATTCCACGATAAGCTGGTGACTGAACTGGATCGGCTGGAAGGGATCTATCGCAACATCCTGAAAAACAATGGTGTTGAAAGCTTTGATCAGCGCGCACGTCTGGTGGACGCGCATACGGTCGAGTTGGCCGATGGTATCCGCAAAACCGCCAAGCACATTCTGATCGCAACCGGAGGCCGCCCGGTCGTGCCCAATTTCCCGGGATCAGAGCTGGCGATCACGTCGAACGAGATTTTCCACCTGGACAAGCTGCCCAACAGCATCCTGATTGTCGGCGGTGGCTATATCGCCAGCGAATTTGCCGGAATCATGAACGGGCTTGGCGTCAAGACCACGCAGTTCTATCGCGGCGCGCAAATCCTGCGCGGCTTTGATGAAGAAGCGCGGGGGCTGATCTGTGAAGAGATGCGCCAAAACGGTATCGACGTGCGTTTGGGGACCAATGTTCTCGAGATGACCAAAGATGGTGACCAGATCCGTGTGAAAGCGACCGACGGTACCGAAGATCGCTTTGAAGTGGTCATGTACGCCACCGGCCGTACGCCAAACGCGGATAATTTGGAGCTGGAAGAACTGGGCGTTGAACGCGGTCGCAAGGGCGAAATCATCGTAAATGAATACAGCCAGACCGCCGTGCCCTCCATCTATGCTATTGGTGATGTGACGGACAGGGTGAACCTGACGCCGGTTGCGATCCGCGAAGGTATGGCTTTTGTCGAAACCGTGTTCAAAGGTAATCCGACCCCTGTGGATCATGAACTGATCCCAACCGCAATCTTCACGCAGCCGGAATTTGGTACAGTTGGCCTCAGCGAAGAAGAAGCCGCAGCGCAAGAACCGATCGAAGTCTATGCCACCTCGTTCAAGCCGATGCAAAAGTCATTCGCTGGCGGAACGCAGCGGGTTTTGATGAAGCTGTTGGTCAGCCAGGCCACACGAAAAGTACTGGGTTGCCACATCGTCGCCCCGGGTGCGGGTGAGATGATCCAGCTTGCAGGCATCGCCGTAAAGATGGGCGCGACCAAAGAGGATTTTGACCGTACTGTCGCCGTGCATCCGGTGATGGCCGAAGAACTGGTGACAATGCGGCAACCTGTGCGCACGGCTTGATTTGCAACCGCGCGCACACAAGTTACAAAGGACGCCGTGATCACACGGTCAAACACAAGGGAACATATACATATGGCGGGCAACAGCGGTGGCCCCTGGGGGGGCGGAGGCTCTTCAGGTGGTGGAGGAAATCGGGGAAACAATGGGGATGGGCGCAAGCCACCCGAAGGCGATGGCCCGCAGATCCCCGAGATCGATGAGCTGATGAAAAAAGGCCAGGAACAGCTGCGCGTCCTGATGGGCGGTCGCGGCGGCGGTGGCCGAGGCAGCAATGGTCAGGGTTCAGGCGGTGGCGGCCCGATCTTTACCAAGGGCACCGTTATTATTGGTGGCTTGGTTGCCGTTGGCCTTTGGGCGGCGGCGAGCTTCTATACGGTTAAGCCGGAAGAACAGTCAGTTGAGCTGTTTCTGGGAGAGTTTTCCGCTGTTGGAAATCCTGGTCTGAACTTCGCGCCGTGGCCCTTGGTGACAGCTGAGGTCATTCCGGTTACGCGCGAACAGAACGAGGATATGGGCGGTGCCCGTGGCAGCGACGATGGTCTGATGCTGACGGGCGACGAAAACGTGGTCGACATCGACTATCAGGTCGTTTGGAACATCAACGATCCAGCCAAGTTCCTGTTCAATCTGCGCGACCCGCGTCAGACGATCCGCGCCGTGTCGGAATCGGCGATGCGTGAGATCATCGCGCAAAGCGAGTTGGCTCCAATCCTGAACCGTGACCGCGGTGTAATCGCCGACCGGTTGCAGGAACTTATTCAGGCAACAATGGACAGCTATGATTCCGGCGTGAACATCGTCCGTGTGAACTTTGACAAGGCCGACCCGCCGCAGGACGTGATCGCCGCCTTCCGTGACGTTCAGGCCGCCGCGCAGGAACGTGACCGTCTGCAAAACGTGGCCGACGCCTATGCAAACCGCGTTTTGGCGGAAGCACGTGGTGAAGCGGCGCAGGTTCTGGAAGAAGCCGAAGCGTATCGCGCCCAGCAGATCAACAGTGCACAGGGTGAGGCGAGCCGTTTCAGCGCGGTTCTGGAAGAATATAGCAAGGCGCCGGATGTGACCCGCAAGCGTCTGTACCTGGAGCGGATGGAGCAGGTTCTGGGTGATGTCGACAAGATCATTCTGGACGAGAACTCGACCGGTCAGGGGCAAGGCGTCGTACCCTATCTACCGCTGAACGAACTGCGTCGCAACCAACCTGCGGAGAGCAACTGATGCGTAAGTCACCGATTATCCTTATCGTCATTGCCATTCTGGGCGTAGTTGGTCTGTCCTCGATCTTCATCGTGGACGAGCGCGAACGCGCGTTGGTGCTTCAATTCGGCCGCGTCGTTGCTGTGAAGGAAGAACCCGGTCTGGCTTTCAAGATTCCTCTGATCCAGGAAGTGGTTCGCTACGACGACCGTATCCTTTCCATCGACGTTCAACCGCTTGAGGTAACACCTCTGGATGACCGTCGTCTGGTTGTTGACGCCTTCGCACGTTACCGGATCTCGGATCTTGAACAGTTCCGTCAGGCCGTTGGTGTCGGTGGGGTTCCGGTCGCAGAAGACCGCCTGGATCGCATCCTGCGCGCGGAAACACGTGAAGTTCTGGGTTCGGTGTCCTCGCGTGACATCCTGAGTTCAGACCGTGCCGCAC
>NZ_JBXWSB010000038.1:0-35956 GCF_059613205.1 Ruegeria sp. BHSB064 | reverse complement strand
TTTCATGTATGACCCCTATCAGGTGGTTGAAGCTCGTGCCCTTGGCGCAGATTGCATTCTGATCATCATGGCATCCGTCAGCGATGATCAGGCGGCGGAACTGGAACAAACCGCTTTCGATTGGGGTATGGATGTTCTGATCGAAGTGCATGACGAAGCAGAACTGGAACGCGCAGCACAGTTGAAAAGCCCGTTGATCGGCATCAACAACCGCAACCTCAAGACCTTCGAGACCACATTGGACACCACGCGACGCCTGTCCAAGCTGGTGCCCGCAGACCGCACCATCGTTTGTGAAAGTGGCCTGGCAACGCCCGATGACCTAAGAGAGATCGCGCGCTATGGTGCCCGTTGCTTCCTGATTGGCGAAAGCCTGATGCGTCAGGACGATGTCGAGGCCGCCACGCGTCATATTCTGTCCAAACCTCTGATCCCCGGAGTGATGTGATGCCGCTAACCCATTTTGACGCGCAAGGTCAGGCGCATATGGTTGATGTGTCGGACAAAGACGTGACTGACCGTGTCGCTGTTGCTGCCGGGCACATCAGGATGGCGGCAGAAACCTTTGAAATCATTTCAGAAGGTCGCGCCAAAAAGGGAGACGTATTGGGCATTGCCCGTCTGGCGGGCATCATGGGTGCAAAGAAGACACCTGACCTGATCCCGTTGTGTCACCCTCTTCCAGTCACCAAAGTGGCGGTTGAACTGACACTTGACCCTGATTTGCCAGGTGTCCAGATCGAGGCCACAGTCAAGACCTCGGGACAGACAGGTGTTGAGATGGAAGCCCTGACCGCCGTCTCAACCGCTGCTTTGACAGTGTATGACATGACAAAGGCCGTCGATAAGGCGATGGAGATTGGTGGCATCCGCGTTCTTTTGAAAGATGGTGGTAAATCAGGACGTTACGAGGCGAAATGATCACGGTCGAAGAGGCGCGCGCCCTGCTGTTCGATCTGGTGGGGGTTTTACCTTCGGAAGAGGTTCCTCTGGCACAGTCCGCCGGGCGTGTTCTGGCGCAGGATGTTGTGGCGCGGCGGAACCAACCGCCCTTCGCGGCATCGTCGATGGATGGATATGCCGTAAAGGCCGCTGAAGTTGAGCTGCATGCTATGTTCAAGGTGGTCGGCGAATCTGCGGCCGGCCATCGGTTTGACGGCCAGGTCGGGCCCGGTCAGGCGGTGCGCATCTTTACTGGTGCGCCAGTGCCCAAGGGCGCGGACTTTGTGGTCATTCAGGAAGATACTGACCGTCGTAGCGACCTGATCACGATTACCGACGAACCCGGCCCCAAAACCAATATCCGCCCTGCTGGCGTAGATTTTGAAATCGGTACATCCATATCAGCGCCGCGTTTGATCCGTCCCGAGGATGTGGCCCTGATGGCCGCAATGAACACCCCACGCGTCACGGTCGCACGCAAACCGGTGATTGCCCTGATCTCCACCGGCGACGAGTTGGTGATGCCCGGAGAAGAGCCGGGTCCGGATCAGATCATTGCTTCGAACACATTCGGTTTGCAGGCGCTACTAGAAGGTCTGGGGGCATCCGTGCGTGTTCTCCCTATTGCGCGCGATACCGTTTCCTCGCTTGAAACCGCATTTGGGCTGGCAAAAGGGGCCGATCTTGTCGTCACAATCGGCGGCGCTTCGGTTGGTGATTATGACCTAGTCTCGGATGTTTCGCAGGGATTGGGGATGGAACGGTCGTTCTACAAGATCCGAATGCGTCCCGGAAAACCACTGATGGCCGGTCGTATCGGCAAAACGGCTATGGTTGGCTTACCCGGCAACCCGGTCAGCGCCATGGTTTGCGGTTATCTGTTTCTGGCACCAATGGTACGCCGGATGCTGGGTCTGGACCATGTGGTTCAACCTTTCCTTACAGCGCAACTCACGGAACCCTTGTCTGAAAACGGACCGCGAGAGCATTACATGCGCGCTGTTCTGAGCGACACGGGCATCGCGGCCTGCGCGGATCAGGACAGCTCGCTTCTTAGCGTTCTGGCGCAGGCCAATGCGCTTTTGGTACGACAACCGCACGATCCTGCCCGTGAAATCGGAGAGACGGTTCAGTACCTGCCGATCTGAGATGTTCTCAAATCCGTTGACACAAAACGTGAACATGCGTAGAACAAAAGAAAACGCATGAGCGACGAGGTGTGAGCGATGCTGACCAAGAAGCAATTGGATTTGCTGGAATTCATCCACAAACGCGTGCAGGCGGATGGTGTTCCGCCCAGTTTCGACGAAATGAAGGCCGCGCTTGATCTGCGGTCGAAATCCGGCATCCACAGATTGATCACCGCGCTGGAAGAACGCGGGTTTATCCGCCGCCTTGCCCATCGCGCCCGCGCTATTGAGATTGTGAAACTTCCCGAAAGCCTTGGTGGCGAACCCACAGCCGGGTTTACGCCGCGGGTTATCGAAGGTGACAAACCGGAAGGCCGGCGCCCTGCGAATGTGGAACCTGTATCAGTCGACGCGCTGGAACTGCCGGTCATGGGTCGGATTGCAGCCGGTGTCCCTATTGAAGCCATAAGCCATGTCTCGCACCATGTTGCCGTCCCCGGCCCCATGGTTTCTGGCAAGGGCGAGCATTACGCATTGGAGGTTCGTGGGGATTCGATGATCGACGCGGGCATCAACGACGGTGACGTGGTGGTGATCCGGGAAACGTCGACCGCAGATAACGGCGACATTGTGGTTGCTCTGGTCGAAGATCAGGAAGCCACGTTGAAGCGGTATTTCCGTCGGGGCAATGCCATCGCGCTCGAGGCTGCCAACCCGGTCTACGAAACGCGTGTCCTGCCCGAGGAAAAGGTCAAGGTACAAGGCCGCCTTGTGGGCCTGATCCGGACTTACTGAGCCCACTTGGACCGAAGGTCCGCGGTCGTGCTTGGGGACCACAGCCTGTGCCCTGTTAGCTCGGCACTCGTTACCAGCTTGCCATCCAGAACTGACAGGCTTCCGGTTTCATACAAACGATCCGGGTCAAAGACCCCGCACGGCCCTTTCAAATTCAGAGTCACGGCAGAGACGATGATCTGGTTTGCCTTGCATTCGTCAAACCCGTTTGCCGCCCGTTTGCCGGTCAGGTGGATAATCTCCTGATCTTTCAACAGGTAGCGCTGGATCACGTTCGTCTCGGGCCACCTGTGCGCTGCCTGAGACTGATCGACACCATCCCCGTCATTCTCAAGCCAGACAGTCGCGACAAACCCGCTGCCTTTGCTTTTGCTCAGCGCGCGGCCTTGTTCGGTCATTACACCCACCAACCCTCCGGTTTCGGCAATCAGGGCGTCTGGACGTTCTCCCGCAGTCCAAAGCAAAAAGGCAACCGCAAGCGGGCCCATCCCGACCCACCGCGCGTACCCCTGCCACAAGGCAATCCACAAAGCACCCAGGGCAATAAGAGGAAGAACGTACCACGGCGGGCCAACTACAAAGCCCTGTGCGCCGTCTAACTGCGAAACCCAGTGCGACACCGTCAAAATCCAGTTCAAAGCCCACCCCATGACCGTCAACGGAATCGCCTCAAGCCCAATGGGAGCCAATAGCGCAGCAACCACAGCCGCCGGGACGACAAACAAACCCATAACCGGAACAGAAAGCAGATTCGCCAAAAGGCCATAGTGCGACATGGTATTGAAATGCGCGGCACCAATCGGAGCTGTCGCAAGCCCGGCAATGGCCGAGGACATGAGCACGCCAATCACCGGTTTAAGCCATTTTGGTCCGGGCATGGGGCCGACTTCGCGCAGCGCCCCGAACACGGCGACCAAAGCAGTCGTGGCCGCAAATGACATCTGGAACCCCGGGCTCAGGAGCGATTCCGGCCTGAGAAGCAGAACGATCACCGCTGCAACCGCCACAGCGCGCAACGAGATCGCCCGGCGGTCGATAAGCACAGCGCCCAACATGACCGTGACCATGACAAACGCGCGCTCGGTTGCAACGTTACCGCCAGAGAGCATCAGATAGATGGTCGCCGCAGCCAACGCACATACCGCAGCCACCTTTCGAACAGGCAACCGCAGTGCAAGCGGCGGAAACAGCGACAAACCAACCCGACAGGCCACAAACACAAAGCCCGTCAGCAGCCCCATATGCAGCCCCGATATGGCAAGCAAGTGTGCCAGATTGGATGCCCGTAGCGACGACAGCGTGTCTTGCCCCATTCCACTACGATCACCCGTGGTCACGGCGGCAGCAAAGCCACCGATTTCGCCGGGTAGTATCTCTTTCACGCGTTCTGAAATGGCCATGCGGATGGCGGTTATCCGAACGCCGTCGATCCCGTCCGAGGCAGGTGCGATGGTCAGAACCGGAACGCGTGTGTACCCCAAAGCACCCAAGCTTTGGAACCAGGCGTGACGGCGAAAATCGAACCCGCCGGGTTCCACCGGGCCTTGTGGCGGTGACAAATGCGCCGTTGTCATGATTCTCTGCCCCGGTGCGATAGGACCGGTTGGGGCATGAACGGAAAGACGGATGCGCTGCGGCCTTCGCTCCTGCGGCACGTCCCCTATGCGCACCTGATCAAGCGTCAACCGCAACGCATCCGAGGCAGACCGATCGATGGCGACGACCCTCCCCTCGACGGGGCCATAATATCGCCATGACAGAACCGGTTCTGCCACCATATGGGCGCGAGCACCTGCCAGGCAGAAACCGGCAGCGATCAGCGCCCCCCCGATGGCCAACGAACCCAACCCCGGCGGAAGCCAGCGGCGCACAGTGATGAGAACCACGCACAGTCCGGCCAGACCATAATAATCCCGCAATTCAGGCTCAGCCCGAATGCCGAAATACAGACCGATCCCAGTAGCAAGCAAGACCGGCGTCCACGGGAACAGATGCCCCGTCTGGCGCAGCAGCGCGGCCTCGACCCGTGCAAGAACACGCATGGTTGCCCCCGTCCTTCGGGCTCGTTAGACAGGCGTCAAACTATGCCAGATACGGTTACCAAAAGGTTAATCCTCATTATGTCCGACCAGGTCGTCACCCGTTTTGCCCCTTCACCCACCGGTTTTCTGCACATCGGTGGCGCACGCACCGCGCTGTTCAATTGGCTCTATGCTCGGGGTCGCGGCGGCAAATTTCTGTTGCGGATTGAGGATACCGACCGCGAACGCTCGACCCCCGAAGCAACCGCTGCAATCCTTCAGGGCATGGCATGGCTGGGTCTGGACCATGACGGCGACGTGATCAGCCAGTTCGAAGGGGCGACCCGCCACGCCGAGGTCGCGCATCAATTGCTGGCGGAAGGCAAGGCTTACAAGTGCTTCTCGACACAGGAAGAAATTGCTGCCTTCCGCGAACAGGCTCGGGCCGAGGGTAAATCGACCCTGTTCCGCAGCCCCTGGCGCGACGCCGATCCGGCGACACATCCAGATGCGCCGTTTGTCATCCGTATCAAGGCCCCGCAGGACGGTGCGACCGTGATCCGCGATCAGGTTCAAGGCGATGTCACCATCCGTAATGATCAACTGGACGATATGATCCTGCTGCGTTCGGACGGCACACCCGTCTACATGCTGGCGGTGGTGGTCGACGATCACGACATGGGCGTCACCCATGTTATTCGCGGCGACGATCACCTCAATAACGCGGCGCGTCAGATGATGATCTATGAGGCTATGGGATGGGACGTTCCGGTCTGGGCTCATATCCCTTTGATTCACGGGCCCGACGGTAAAAAGCTGTCGAAACGCCACGGCGCGCTTGGTGCACAGGAATACCAGGCCATGGGGTATCCTGCGGCTGGTATGCGCAATTACCTTGCTCGTTTGGGCTGGAGCCACGGTGACGACGAGTTCTTTACGGATGCTCAGGCAAAGGAATGGTTTGATCTGGATGGAATCGGCAAAAGCCCTGCTCGTTTCGACCTGAAAAAGCTCGAGAATCTCTGCGGGCAGCATATTGCAATCTCAGATGATGCTGCGCTGCGGCAAGAAATTGAGGATTACCTCGCGGCAGCAGACCTTCCTGCTCTCACACCGACACAATCCAGTGATCTGGAACGTGCGATGTATTGCCTCAAGGATCGGGCACGTACTTTCCCGGAACTCCTTGAAAAGGCGCATTTTGCGTTGACCGAACGCCCAATTGTTCCGGATGAAAAGGCGGCAAAGGCGCTGACATCTGTATCCGATGGTATACTGTCGGAATTGACGCCGCAGCTGCAAAATGTTAGCTGGTCCCGGAACGAACTGGAGGAGGCCCTGAATTCCTTTGCCGAGTCAAAGGAGCTCAAGTTCGGCAAGCTGGCAGGTCCGCTACGGGCTGCGCTGGCAGGTCGGGCCGTTACACCTTCGGTTTTTGACATGATGCTGGTGCTGGGACGGGATGAAACCCTGGCGCGGCTTTCTGAGGCAGCGAAATAAACCCAATCTTCATAAACGGGTAACGCTGCTCCGCTAACACCCGGATTGCGCGTTCGCGCGCAGTCGTTGCCCGTATCGCTGGCGATCTGTCTGGCGTGCGCATGAATGAAGAAGGGACAACTATGACTGACAGCAACAAAACAGCCACTCTGACTGTTCACGGCAAAGAATACGAGTTGCCAGTTCATTCCCCTACCGCCGGACCTGATGTTGTCGATATTCGCAAGCTTTACGGACAAGCCGGGGTCTTCACCTACGATCCGGGCTTTACCTCGACCGCGAGCTGCGACAGCACCATTACCTATATCGACGGCGAAAAAGGCGAGCTGCTGCACCGGGGCTATCCGATCGACCAACTGGCCGAGAAATCGCACTTCCTCGAGGTTTGCTATCTGCTGCTCTACGGAGAATTGCCGGCGGCAAAAGATCTGGAGACGTTCGAAACAACGATCACCCGTCACACCATGCTGCACGAACAGATGCAGTATTTCTATCGCGGTTTCCGGCGCGACGCGCACCCTATGGCGATCATGGTCGGTGTTGTCGGTGCGATGTCGGCTTTCTATCACGATTCCACTGACATCTCGGACCCTCAGCAGCGCGAGATCGCGTCTCATCGCCTGATCGCCAAGATGCCGACGATTGCAGCCTGGGCCTATAAGTATCACACAGGTCAGCCCTTCGTGTATCCGCGCAACGATCTGGACTATGCGTCCAACTTCCTGCGCATGTGTTTCAGCGTTCCTGCCGAAGAATATGAGGTGAACCCGATCCTCAGCCGCGCGATGGACCGTATCTTTACCCTGCATGCGGATCACGAGCAGAACGCCTCGACCTCGACCGTGCGTCTGGCGTCGTCCTCGGGCGCAAACCCGTTTGCGTGTATTGCCGCGGGTATCGCCTGCCTTTGGGGTCCGGCGCATGGCGGTGCGAACCAGGCCTGCCTGGAAATGCTGGAAGAGATCGGCACTGTCGATCGCATCCCGGAATTTATCGCGCGCGCCAAGGACAAAGACGATCCGTTCCGCCTGATGGGCTTTGGCCACCGCGTCTATAAAAACTTCGATCCGCGCGCCAAGGTCATGAAGCAATCGGCAGATGAAGTGCTGGATTTGCTGGGCATCGAAGACAACCCGAAACTGCAGGTCGCCAAGGAACTGGAGCGCGAGGCGCTGGAAGATCCGTATTTCGCCGAGAAGAAGCTGTTCCCGAATGTGGACTTCTATTCGGGCATCATCCTTGAGGCGATGGGTTTCCCGACCTCCATGTTCACGCCGATCTTTGCCCTGTCGCGCACCGTAGGCTGGGTCAGCCAGTGGAAAGAGATGATTGCCGATCCTCAGAACAAGATTGGTCGTCCGCGCCAGTTGTATCTGGGCGAAACACTGCGGGATTACGTGGATATCGAAAATCGCTGATCCCTCGGATTGCTGTTTAAACTGTCAAAAGGCCCCGGTTTCTCCGGGGTCTTTTTTGTCCCGATCCCACCTGTGTTACCGAATTGTTGTCACGCGGCGGCAAATTCGGAACAGGCGAGTGCACAGGCTTTACCGGTTTTGTTCGCGAAACTAGTGTGCCTGAAAATGATTGAACGGCGTGTTGTAATGTCCTTAAGGTCTGCACTTTTGGCTGTTTCAGCCTGCTTTATGCTGTCCTCTGCGGCGAATGCTCAGACCTTGATTGAGAACGCATTCAAGGCCCTGCAACGCGAGAACGCGGCTGGTTCATTGGCTATCATGGGTCTTGCAGGCATCCCGGATGATTCCGCCAGCGCGATTTCACTGCAATCCAATACAGGCAACCGCGAGTATGATTTCAACTCGGCCCAACTTGGCGGCGGCTTCAGGCTGAGCGAGGGTGTCCCGCTATATTTGGAAGGCTACATCGGGTATGCGCGATACGATCCGGTTCTGTTCTTTTCAGGCTCGGGGCAAACGGCCACCCTTCCCCTGAAATGGACCAGCGCTGCTGCGACCGGTGGTATTGGATACCAATTTGACCTGGGTGAGCGCTGGAAGCTGACGCCCATGGTTCACCTTTCAATTGGCCGCACTCAATCAGATGCCTCGGTGGTCACACAGTTTGTCGCCAACCGGCTGGGCATTGATGCCGAATTTGTACAAAGCGGTGGACTTTGGGCCGGGGGTGCCGGGGGGTCTGTCACGCTGGACTATGCGCGCCCGCTTTCAAATGATCGCGAGTTTGAGGTGAGCTTTCGCTACACGCATATCGAATACTGGCCTATCGGTGATGACAAGGACCTTCTGGTGCAGTCCACAGCAGCGAACGCAGTGTTATGGACGCGCTACCGTTTTCCGTCCGGTGCCCGGATGTTCGGACGTCCGGTGCGCTGGGTCGGTGACTTTTCCTATTCCTACCTGATCGGCGACCAATCCCTTGTTCTGGGCACCGATTGGCTGGCCCGTATTGGCGGCGGGGTCGAGGTCGACCTGTCCGACACATGGGTTCCGTGGGTCAGCACGACCCGCGTGATGGTGCGGTATTACGGCAGCGACACGGTCAATGGGTTCACTGCCGGAATCGGAATAAGTTTTTGAAGTAAAATATCAGAACAGACTCATCTGATCCCCGGGTTGCGGCGGCACAGAAAACAGGTCGCACCGCAGCGGTGGAGATTTGACCGACAACCCAAGACGTTTGCAAGCTTTCGAAAATCTCTGTGCGATCATCCCCGCATAGATACCTTCACCCCGCATTCGATGCCCCCAACGCGGGTCATAATCACGACCTCCGTGCATGTCGCGCAGCTTGGACATAACCTTTTCCGCCCGTGCGGGTTGGTGTTCGGCCAGCCAATCCTGCCACAGCTGTGACACCTCACGAGGTAATCGCAGCATGATCCAGCTTGCAGCATCTGCGCCAGCTTCCTGCCCCGCCTCCAGCAGGTTCTCAAGTTCATGATCCGTCAGCCCAGGCACAATCGGCGATGTCATCACACGCACCGGAACCCCGGCCCCGGTCAATGTGCGGATCATGCGCAGCCGCCGCTGCGGTGACGGCGCACGAGGCTCCATCCGGCGCGAAAGATTGGCATCCAAAGTGGTCAGCGAAATTCCGACGCGCGCCAATCCACGGCTGGCCAATTCGGCCAGAATATCAAGATCGCGTTCGATCAAAGCCCCCTTGGTTACAATCGCAACCGGATGATTGAACTCTTGCAGAACCTCTAGGCAGGACCTTGTAATCAGGCGATCTTTCTCGATCGGCTGATATGGGTCCGTGTTGGTACCAATGGCCAGCGGGGCAACCTTATAGGCCTTGGATGACAATTCTTTGCGCAGAACACAGCTCATATTCGGGCGGGCCGTCAGGCGGGTTTCGAAATCCAACCCGGCGGACAGACCCAGGTAGGCGTGGCTGGGCCGCGCAAAACAATAGACACACCCGTGTTCGCACCCTCGATAGGGATTAATCGAACGATCAAAAGGCAAATCCGGAGACCGGTTGTATGTAATCGCACTGCGCGCAACCTCATCCCGTGTTTCGGTGCGCAGAGGCGGTAAGGCTTCGTCAATGTCCCATCCGTCATCGATGGAAACAGTGGCGAACCGCTCGAACCGTCCGGTCGCGTTCGAATGTGTTCCTCGGGCTTTTGGGATCGTCACAGCATTCATTTAAGCAATTTGTTCATGTTATGTTCCTATCTGGAACATACGACCGGTGCGAGCCAGACGCAAGTCATCCCTGTGTCAGACCAAATTGGTACGATTAAGCGGAATGCACGATAATCATGCAGATTTTTCATTCGAGCTGCGCGTTTTTTTGACATATAGGTCGGTCCCGAAACGACCGACGTCGCAATCGTCACAGTCAGGATGCGACGTTTTAGCCAAAACGGAAAAAATGCCACCACGGGCCGATGGCCCGCCCAGCACAGGGAATACCCCATGTCCGACGAAGAAGACATCATCCTGTCCGAACTGAACGACGACGAACTTGTCGAGCAGATGTTCGACGATCTCTATGACGGCCTGAAAGAAGAGATCGAAGAAGGAACCAACATCCTGCTGGAGCGGGGATGGACCCCTTACGACATTCTGACCAAGGCTCTGGTCGGTGGCATGACCATTGTGGGCCATGACTTCCGCGACGGCATCCTGTTCGTGCCCGAAGTTCTGCTGGCCGCCAACGCCATGAAGGGCGGTATGGCGATCCTGAAACCGCTGCTGGCCGAAACCGGTGCGCCGCGCGTTGGCAAGATGGTGATCGGCACTGTGAAAGGCGACATTCACGACATCGGCAAGAACCTTGTGTCGATGATGATGGAAGGCGCAGGGTTTGAAGTTGTCGATATCGGCATCAACAACCCGGTCGAAAACTATCTGGAAGCGCTGGAAACCGAACAG
Source organism: Ruegeria sp. BHSB064 (assembly GCF_059613205.1). NCBI lineage: Bacteria > Pseudomonadati > Pseudomonadota > Alphaproteobacteria > Rhodobacterales > Roseobacteraceae > Ruegeria > Ruegeria sp. BHSB064. Next base: position 25,201 of record NZ_JBXWSB010000038.1, on the reverse strand, counting down.
CCTGACATTCTTGGTATGTCCGCCCTGCTGACGACAACGATGCCTTACATGAAAGTGGTCATCGACACGTTGGTCGAACAGGGCGTCCGTGATGACTATATCGTTCTGGTTGGCGGCGCCCCGCTGAACGAAGAGTTTGGCAAAGCCATCGGTGCAGATGCGTATTGCCGTGATGCTGCGGTTGCAGTGGAAACTGCAAAGGACTTTGTAGGCCGCAAGCACAATCAGCTGGCTGGCTAAACCGCCTGGACTTTCATCCAAAGGGTCGTCCGGGTTGGGCGGCCCTTTTTCGTTTCAAACCATAGGGATGAAAACCTGGAACAATAGGGATCGCCCTCCATCATAGGGTCCTTCAGGCAAACCTCTGACTGCAAAACCAAACCAATGACGTCGGCAGCTTGCTTTCAGAGGTCGGAACAGGGCTTGCTCGTTGTTGATATTCATCCTCTTCTAGGGACAGATTCAGAGGACGCCACACCATGCAAGAAGACGCCCTGCCCGATGATGCCAGTCTGACAACCAAAGGCTATTCCAGCGCCGAGTCGGGCCGCATCCTTCTGATCGCTTGCGGGGCTCTGGCCAGAGAGATTCTGGATATTAAAACACGTAATCATTGGGGCCACATGGAGCTGACGTGTCTGCCCGCGATCCTGCATGTCCACCCGGAACGGATCACGCAGGCCGTAGAAGACGCCGTGGCGAAGCACCGGGACAAGTTCGACAAAATCTATGTGGTCTACGCCGACTGCGGGACCGGTGGCCTGCTGCAACAAGCCTGTGAAAAGCTGGGCGTCGAGATGGTGAAAGGCCCCCATTGTTATTCCTTTTTCGAGGGGAACGAAGCCTTTCAGGCGCGCGGCGAAGACGAGACAACGGCCTTTTACCTGACAGATTTTTTGGCCCGTCAGTTTGACGCTTTTGTCTGGAAGCCCTTGGGTCTGGATCGTCACCCGGAACTGCGCGACATGTATTTTGGCAACTACACAAAGCTGATCTATCAGGCTCAGATCGACAGCCCGGACCTGACCGCTCGCGCCCGGGAATGTGCAGACCGTATGGGATTAGAGTTCGAGCGCCGTTTCACGGGCTACGGCGATCTGGAAAACACATTGGCAGATTGGGCAAACCGCCCGACCTGAAGTCATGCGTTCTCTTGCGCCACCTGACGAATGCGTTCGATCATGGCGCGCAGACCATTGGATCGTTGTGCCGACAGATGATCGTTGAGACCTAGACGCGCCAGCTCGGCCCCTGCATCGACTTTGGGCACCTCAGCTACTGGCAATCCATTGTACAAGGACCGAAGGACAGCAATCAGTCCGCGCACGATAAGGGCATCGCTGTCGCCGTCGAATTTGAACACACCCCCTTCTATCATGGGATGCAGCCAAACCTGACTGGCACACCCGTTCACTTTGGTGGCCGGTACCTTGAACGCGTCGTCCAGGGCTTCCATTGCCTTGCCCTGTTCGATGACGTGGCGATACCGGTCTTCCCAGTCCTCCAGAAACTCGAAATCTTCGACAATGTCCTCAAAGGCGGGCGTGGCCATGGCGCGGCGATCCTTTTGGTTGCAGTACCTCCTGTGACCTATGCCGACGACCACCTGCTGTCCAGCCCCGCAGTGGCTTTTCAACGCGAGGAAATTGCGCTAACCCATTGCCTGAATTCGTGTGAAAAGCTGTGGGTCTATGCAAAAATCTCTGTCCGTTCTTATCATCGCCACGCTGACCCTGACTGCATGCAGCGGATGGCGTGATTCTCGGGTGAACCCGTCTAACTGGTTCGGCTCCAGCAGATCGGTCGAAGCTGAAACGCCGCCGGACCCCAATGCAGCTGACGCTCTTGTCCCTAAGCAGAGCAGTGGCAGAGGATTGTTTTCCCGTCCCGAAGTCGTGGATACCAGCGTACCGATCGGTCAAATTGATGAATTGCGCATAGAACCTACACCGACAGGTGCAATCATATATACGTCGGGCACGGCCATTCGTCAGGGGGCCTTTGGCGCGCGTCTTGTCCCGGTGATCAACGAAGAAAACACCAAGAACGGCACGTTGGAGTTTGTTTTTCGCGTCAACTATCCCGAACAGCAGACGCCGCAAGGGTCCGAACGCACACGTATGGTCTCGGACGCTGTGAACGTCAGTCGTCAGGATCTTGAAGGTATTCGACTGGTTCGCGTTGTCGGACAGCAGAACGCGTTGGAATCACGGCGGCGCTAAGCGTCGCTAAAGCGAGACAACCTTGACCGACTGGCCTTTGGCTGCCAGCGCGATCTTGCCTTCACAGAGTTTCAGAGCGTCTTCGCCAAAGACTTCGAACCGCCATCCTGACATGGCGGGCAAGTCGCGTTCGCCGGCGGCGATCTGATCCAGTTCAGAGCTTGTGGCGATCAGTTTGGCGGCTACACCCGAGCTTTCTGTTTTCGACTTGAGAAGAACGCGCAGCAAGTCGGCCAATGCCGGGTTTACCTTCAGCTTGTCGCGCGATGTATCGATCTTGGGCAGCTTGTCCGCCGGACAATTCACACCACGTTTGACGGCAGCCAGTATTCCTTCGGCAATGGCGCCTTTGCGCGCCTCACGCAGCAACAGACGCGATCCGCCCAGATCCGAGGGCGTCTTGGGTTTGGTTGACGCCAGCTCAATCAGTGCATCATCCTTAAAAACCCGGTTCCGAGGGACGTTGTTTTCTTGCGCATAAGCTTCACGAAATTGTGCCAGTTCCCGGACAACAGCCAGAAACTTGGCCGAGTTTGTCCGCGTTTTGACCCGTTTCCATGCCTCTTCCGGGCGGATGTCATAGGTCGCGGCTTGCGTCAGCGTCCGCAGTTCTTCGCCCACCCAATGGCTGCGCCGGGTCTTACTGAGTTCAGCCGCCAGATGTTCGTAAATCTTGCGAAGATGGGTCACATCAGCCAGCGCGTATGATTTCTGTGCGTCGGTCAACGGACGCCGCGACCAGTCCGTGAACCGAGAGGTCTTGTCGACCCCTTGTTTGCAGATCTTGCGCACCAATGTCTCGTAACCCACCTGCTCGCCAAAGCCGCAGACCATTGCCGCGACCTGCGTGTCGAAAAGCGGATTGGGAAACACACCAGCCTCAACCCAGAAGATTTCCAGATCCTGACGGGCAGCATGGAATACCTTGACCACATCTTCGTTACGGAACAGCTCATAAAGCGGCTCAAGCGACAGATCATCGGCCAGGGGATCTACCAGAACCGCGCTGTCTTCGTCGTCGGAAGGCACCGCCAATTGCACAAGGCAGAGTTTGGAATAATACGTCCGCTCACGCAGGAATTCGGTGTCGACAGTGATAAAAGGATAGCCTGCAGCGGCCTTGCAGAAGTCGGCCAGCTCTTGCGTCGTCGTCAGGGTTTTCATGCGCCGTACTAGTATCGCTCTTGGTTTTGTGACTGCCCGTTATTTTCTTCGTCCCGAGCGTTACCGACGACCATAGGCCGATTATCAGGCAGGTGTAAATCACCCAGAGCGGGTTCAGGGCAACAGGACGGGCAACCTGTTGCCTTCGGCGTAACGACGCAACACTTCGGGGTAAAGCACATGTTCCTGAACCAGCACCCGCGCGGCCAGTGACTCCGGGGTGTCACCCCGTTCAACAGGCACCCTCGCCTGCCCCAGAATCGGACCATCATCCAACGCTGCGGTAACTTCATGGACCGAGCAGCCGTGCTCGGAATCACCCGCCTCAATGGCGCGGGTATGGGTATGTAAGCCTTTGTATTTAGGCAACAAAGAAGGGTGGATGTTCAGCATCCGCCCCTGAAACCTGGACACAAAATCACCTGTCAGTACGCGCATGAAACCCGCCAGACATACGATATCCGGCTGTGCCTCTTGCAAGGGCTTCAAAAGCTCGGCCTCAAACGCGGCACGGTCCCCCTTGAACGGGCGATGATCAACCACTGCGGTCGGAATGCCACGGTCCGCAGCTTTTTTCAGCCCGCCTGCCTGCGCATCATTAGAAAGCACCAAACAGGGTCGCGCCGGATGATCTCCGGTCATGCTGTCGACCAGCGACACCATGTTCGACCCGCCCCCGGAAATCAGGATCGCGACGCGTTTGTGGCTCACAGCAATTTGCCCGAATAGGCAACGCCGGGCGTCTCGGTCACGGTGCCGATCCGAACGACAGTTTCACCGGCGTCCGACAGCAAGCTCGACAACTCATCCGCCTTGTCTGCTTCACAAACGACAATCAGGCCGATGCCGCAGTTGAAGGTCTTGAGCATCTCGGCTTCGACAATACCGCCTGTTTCCGCCATCCAGCTGAAGACGGGTGGCAATTGCCAACTGTCCAGATCGATCTCGGCCCCCAGCCCCTCGGGCAACACACGCGGCAGGTTTTCGGTCAGACCACCGCCTGTGATATGGGCCAGCGCGTGAACGCCACCGGCACGGACCGCAGCCAAAGTTGGTTTGACATACAGACGCGTTGGCGTCAGCAAAGCCTCACCCAGAGACCCTTCACCAAATGGCGACGGCGCGTCCCAGCCCAAACCAGACAGTTCGACCAGTTTACGCACCAGAGAATAACCGTTGGAATGCACCCCGTTCGAGGCCAGACCCAGCAGCACGTCACCGGACTGAACGCCTGCGGGCAAATCCGCACCACGTTCCATCGCACCAACCGAGAACCCGGCCAGATCGAAGTCGCCATCGGGATACATGCCCGGCATCTCAGCCGTCTCGCCCCCGATCAGTGCACAGCCTGACTGCGCACAGCCTTCGGCAATCCCTTCGATAATCCGCGCAGCCGTTTCAGTGTCCAGCTTGCCAGTCGCGAAATAGTCGAGGAAGAACAGCGGCTCGGCCCCCTGACAGATCAGGTCATTGACGCACATGGCCACCAGATCGATGCCAACCCCATCCACGACGCCGGTATCAATCGCGATCCGAAGTTTGGTGCCGACGCCATCTGTTGCGCCCACCAGAATCGGGTCCTGATACCCAGCGGCCTTCAGGTCGAACAACGCACCAAAGCCACCCAGCCCGCTCATCACGCCGGGGCGGTTGGTCCGCTTGGCGGCGGGCTTGATCCGATCGACCAGAGCGTTGCCCGCGTCAATATCCACGCCTGCGTCGGCATAGGTGATTCCGTTCTTACCCGCTGTCATGGTCGGTCCCTCATGAATGCTTTGCGGGCGGGTTAGTCGATTGTGCAACATGTTGCAACGGTCAGGCTTGACGCGGGCGTTCACCGTGATAGGCAAGACGCCGTGGCGGGCCTGTAGCTCAATTGGTTAGAGCAGAGCGCTCATAACGCTTTGGTTGCGGGTTCAAGTCCTGCCGGGCCTACCAAATCACCGCCTAACGCCTTGACAGAAAATGATAAACGTGTCGCCCCTGGACCAATTGGCGTGCCGAACCCCGCGAATTCGAAATGTCTGGCCTGTTTGTACTGCGATACACAACGTAGATCCTGCCAAAACACCGCAGACCGGTGGTATTAGTACTCCAGAAACTCTTCTACGCTATCAGCCAGCCACCAAGGGCTTTGGGTTTCGTAGAACGTATGTGTCCCAGCCGAATTTGGCAGGTTTCTGACGGTCACAAGGTAGTCTTCAAAATCGATCGGCACGGACCAATGTGACGCGTCATACAGCATGGCCAAGTATTCATCCGCAGTTGGTTCGTAATAGTCCTGATCCGGATCCGGCGGGCCATAGACTTTTGCAAACTCGGCCTGGAAGTAATCCAGAACATAAGAACAATAGATCACCTGATTTGCTCGGACCTGTATTGGAATCGGCGCCAATTCGTCTTCGTCTTCTTTGACAAAATGCTTCAACTCAAATGCCATTCCCTGAATCACTTCTTCCTGCATCCAATCGCTGCAGGTGTCGCCAAGTGCAATGAAGCTGGCCATGCGTTCGAATTTTCGATCTTCCGCTTCCCGCGCGAATTGCGTGATCGGAACTAGCGCAAACAATGATGTGACGGTAACGACTACTTTCTCGATATTGCTGAGAGCTGCTTTAATCATTTTCTCTGAACCCCACGTCGTTTGAAAACTGGGGCCAGAATGACATGCTTATACAAAATCACAAAATTGCATGCATTTAATTAGCAAGGGAATCTTAGCTATCGACCGATAATAATGTCGGCACAAAGCCCACCCAAACGCTCGCTTTTTGCCAGCCGCAGGGTTCCGCCATGAGCACGCGCAATATCCGCCACGATCGCCAAGCCAAGCCCTACGCCACTTCCCTTGTTCTGATTGCGCGCCGGGTCAAGTCGGGTGAAAGGCTTGACGGCTTCCGTGCGTTCCTCGACCGGGATGCCCGGCCCATCGTCTTCGACACGGATGCGCAGGGACTTGGGATTCAGCGTCAGGCTGATGTCTGCCTGCGTACCATAACGCACTGCGTTTCCGATCAGATTTTCCACCGCCCTACGAATGGCCACAGGTCGCAACATAACAGTTCCCTGACCCTCGACACCGATCAGTTGGGCCTTGTGCCCTGCCCGTTTGGCATCGTCTACGATCTGACGGATAAACACGTCTGGCTGCACCTCTTCGGGGGATCCTTCCGCTGCCCCTCGGGTGAAATCCAGGAAAGCATCCAGCAAAGACTGCATTTCCGTCACATCCTGCTGCAAAGGCGCGGCCTCGTCCTCGGGCAACATGGACAGCCCGAGCTTCAATCGGGTTAGCGGTGTACGCAGGTCATGGCTGACACCCGACAGCATCAGAGTCCGTTGTTCGATCTGACGTTCGATCCGGGCGCGCATGTCCAGAAACGCATTCCCGGCAGCGCGAACTTCGATTGCACCACCGGGGGTATACGGCACGACCCGCCCTCGCCCAAACGCCTGCGCAGCATCCGCCAGACGAGTAATCGGTCGCAATTGATTGCGCATATAGAGAAAAGAGATCGTGGTCATGATCACAGCGAAAAAAACCATCGTCACGATCAACTGGTGCGGCGCGACCGGTGACAACCGGCGTCGGTCAAACGTCAGCTGCAAAATTCCCAAATGAGTCTGCATGTAAACCCGCGCCTCGCGGCTGGTTGGCAAAGCTACAGCAACCAGATCAGGCAAGTTCGCCTGAAGGTCGGCCCGAACTTGCGGCGCGATAAAGTCATACCAGCGCCGCGCACCAATCATCGGTTCTTCGTTCACGCCCAGAAAACGCGCCTGCATTTCAAGGGCCTGCAAATCGGGGCGCATCGCGGCCACAGCTTCCTGCTGGGTTTCAGTATCCGCGATCATCGTTGTGATCAGGGTTACTTCGCGCGAAGCAGCGCGTGTCATCTGCCCGGTGACGTCTTCCAGATGCTTTTGAATAAACGCGATTCCCACCACAAGAAGCAGCACGATCACGGGCAGAACCAGGATCAAAGCTGCGCGGGCGTAGAGACTGCGAGGCAGATAGGGTTTGAGCCATTGCGAAGACATGGGCTAAACCTAGCGGGCCGCCCGGATAAGAGGAAGAGCGCAGAATGCAGGCACCTGACGATTTCAATCCAACCGCGGGTATTGCCGTCGATCTGCAACCGGGTCTGCGGCGCATTCTGGCCCCGAATCCGTCGCCTATGACGTATCGCGGCACCAACACCTATCTTCTGGGCGACCGTGACATCGCAGTGATCGATCCCGGCCCTGAAAACGAGGCGCATCTGACTGCGATTCTCGATGCTTTGAAGCCCGGGCAGAAGATAAGCCACATTGTCGTGACACATACGCATCTGGATCACTCGCCCCTTGCCGCCCCTTTGGGGGCGCGGACGGGCGCAGCGATCTATGCTTTTGGCGGGCCAGAGGCGGGCCGAAGCGACGTCATGACCAATTTGGTTGCGCAAGGTATGACCGGCGGCGGCGAAGGTATCGACACCGCGTTTCGCCCAGACGTGGAAGTTGTAGACGGAGAGCTCATTACCGGCGATGGGTGGCAGTTGCAGGTCATTCACACCCCCGGCCATCTTGGAAATCACATCGCATTGGGCTGGAAAGACACCTGTTTCACCGCGGACCACGTGATGGGTTGGGCCAGTTCATTGGTCTCACCCCCGGACGGAGATCTGACGGATTTCATGGCGGCCTGCCACCGCCTGCGCGCCCGCAACTGGTCCGTATTCCATTCAGGACACGGAGCGCCGATCACAAACCCTGCCGAACGTCTGGACTGGTTGATCCAACACAGGCAAACCCGCGAGGCGCAGATTCTGTCTGCTTTGGAACAGGCAGACGGCACAGCCCGGCAATTGGCCGAGCGTATCTATACCGACACACCCGCTGCTCTGTTACCGGCAGCCGAACGGAACGTTTTTGCGCACCTTGTTGATCTGGCGGGGAAAAACAAGGTTCTCCCACGTGGAAAAATGTCTGCCACAGCCCAGTTTCATCGCGTCGCCTGAAACTTTGAAAATTTTTTGTGCTTGGCGCGCTTCCCCTCTGGACGCCGGGAATCCGGATTGCTATATGCGCCTCAGTTCCGGCGTAGCTCAGCGGTAGAGCAGTTGACTGTTAATCAATTGGTCGTAGGTTCGATCCCTACCGCCGGAGCCAATAATCCTGACAATCCAAGACATTTGCGAATGGATCGGTCGGTAATTCGTACATCTATCCACCGCACAGTCGGGGGGCGCGATTTACGACGCTCTCAGGTCCAATATGTCGGTTGTGTCTCAAGTCGTTGCTTCAGGGTACCGTCAGCAGGCGAATAACCCGAATAAGGCGATCGACCGGGATTTGCATCGGTTCAACCTTGAAAACTGCCATGCGACCGATAAGCTCCGGCGCATCCAGAAACTCCTCTGCCGCTTGCATTCGCGGTCGATCTCCATAGTCGTCAAACAGAAGGGTCACCGGCCGCCTGATATTGAATGCGGTCGCCAGGGCACAGCCGACACGAAACCGGCCATCAACCAGCACGACATCTGGATGTTTGAAACCTTTACTCTGCCAGATTGACAAAGGATATCTTGGATACCGCCCTGATTTGTCCTGACTTTTCGGGAATCCCCATTTCTTGGTGTCACCAATGTCGACCCAAGATATGTTCACCTCGGTCCCGGTGTTGGGTGGATTTTCGCGAAACCAGCGCCTCATTTTGCGCGTCCAGCTTCGGTCACTTTCAACGCTGAACACGGTTTTGTTTTGCATCTCTGCGGCCAAAACAGTTGACCCGCCAGAGCCATATTCGAGAATGACAGAGGCGGCCTCGTAGTGTTTGCGCAGCACGGCTTGCGCATCTTCCGGCATGGTCAGAACTGGTTTTTCAAGTTGGTTCACTTTCTATGCATTCTCCTGTCAAATTCGACGTTTCAAGCCTGAAGTCAGAAAGTATCAGCGAGTGAAATCAACCGTACTGAGGCAGAGTAACACTAATTCTCATACAAGTTGCACGGTGATGACCGCAACGAAACCCTTTTCGGGAACGTGTTATGCTAAGGCAGAGCCCACACCAGATTTTGGTGATTTACCGTCCTTGAAAACACAAAAAAGCGTAAGTTGACAGCAGCACTTGCCCGGTCTCACAGCCCCCCTGATCCCTCCTGTTTGACCAGTTTTTGGACCTCGCTTTGTTGCTGCTGAATTTTTCGAAAAAACTTGCGGCCTGCACTGGACGACCGGGAATTCGATTGCTATACGGCGCGAACCGTTCCGGCGTAGCTCAGCGGTAGAGCAGTTGACTGTTAATCAATTGGTCGTAGGTTCGATCCCTACCGCCGGAGCCATTCTTCCTTAAAACTGATTTCAGCCCGTCAGAGTGTCTTCAAAATCTGCGCGTAAGTTGCGTTTCAGGACTTTACCGGTTGCGTTCAGCGGCAGCGCATCGACAAACACCACCTTGTCCGGGATTTGCCACTTGGCGATTTTGCCTTCAAAGAAATGCAGCAATTCTTCTTCGCTTGGCTCTTCTCCTTCGGCCTTCACAGCAACCAATAAGGGTCTTTCGTCCCATTTCGGGTGCGGCACGCCCACTACTGCGGCGGTTGCAAGTTTGGGGTGCGCCACAGCGATGTTTTCAAGCTCGACCGAACTGATCCACTCGCCACCAGATTTGATAATGTCCTTAGACCTGTCGCGAATGGTCATGTAGCCATCCGGATCCAGCGTGGCGACATCCCCGGTGGCAAACCAGCCATCCTGAAGAAGCTCTTGATCCTGCAACAAAAAGTAGCTGTCCAGAACCCAATGCCCCCGCACCATCAGATCGCCCTGCGTTTCACCGTCATGCGGCAGATCATTGCCATCGTCATCGACGATTTTCAGCTCGACCCCAAACGGGGGTCTGCCCTGGCTCAGGCGGATCGCGTGCTGCTCTTCCAGTGGGAGCTCTAAGTGTTTGGCCAGAGGGTAATTTGCCGTACCTAGCGGGCTCATCTCGCTCATGCCCCACGCGTGAACCGTGTCGACACCATAGGTTTCACGGAACGTTTCGATCATGGAAGGGGGACAGGCCGCGCCGCCAATCACTGTACGGTCCAGGCTTTTCAATTCAGTCCCGCATTTGGCTGCATGCACCAACAAACCCTGCCATATGGTTGGAACACCCATGGCTAATGTCACACCATAGGTGTCGATCAGATTGACCAAAGCCTCACCATGTAAATCCGGCCCCGGCAAAACAAGGCGCGAGCCTGACATCGCGCAAGCGTAGGGTGATCCCCATGCGTTGACATGGAACATCGGCACAACAGGCATCACGACGTCCATCGCGGAATATCCGATCACATCTTTTGTATTCGACGCAAAGCTGTGCAGCAGGGTCGACCTGTGGGAATACAACACGCCCTTCGGATTGCCCGTCGTGCCGGAGGTATAACACAGGCTTGATGCGGTGTTTTCATCCAGGTCAGGCCATACAAACCCTGCATCTTCTGCTTCGATCAGTTCGTCGTAGAATTTGAGATCAGGGATCTGTGACGCGGCATCTTCATTGCGCGCTCCCATCAGGACAAAGTGCCTGACCTCGGTAAGCGCACTATGCAGCGCGGCCACAAGCGGAATGAACGTTGCATCAAAGAACAGCACACGATCCTGAGCGTGATTGATGATGTAGGTCATTTGCTCGGGGAACAGACGCGGGTTGACCGTATGGCACACTAAGCCAGAGCCTGAGGTCGCGTAGTATATCTCCAGATGCCGCCGGTTGTTCCAGGCCAGGGTTCCAACCCTGTCTTGCGGCTCCAATCCCAGCTTTGTCAGCGCCGATGCCAGGCGTCGGGCGTTCACCGCAATCTCGGACCAGTTGGTTTTGGTTACAGTTCCATCCGTCTCGACCGAGACAATACTGGTCTGGCCATGGTAGCGCTCTGCGTGATCAATCAGCGACGAAATCAGCAAAGGCTGCGTCATCATCTGTCCCAGCATGGACATCCTCCCGTCATTGGCGGGGTCTTGGATGACCCCTGCCTTATCCATCTGACCTTAACAGCTAGGGGCGCGCCCCATTGCGTCAATCCAGTCGTTTCCTAGGATGGAACCCTGCCAAGCATTTAATTGTCTGACAATAAAAGAATGCACCGCGCCAGTGAAGCGCGCTGCGTTTTTAGACGTCAATCCCTTTGTTTCAACGCATACGCGACCAACGAAGCGGTGGACGCGTCCTTGCCTTCGGCACTCTCTGCACCGTCCACAATGGGGCCAAGCGACGTGGCCAGTTCTTTCCCCAGCTCTACCCCCCATTGGTCGAAAGAGTTGATGCCCAACAACACACCTTCGACAAACACCCGGTGCTCATACAGAGCGATGATCTGACCCAGCACGAATGGTGTGAGTTTCGGATAGATCAGAGTGGTGGACGGACGATTGCCGGGGAAAACCCGATGCCGCGCCTGACGCTCCAGTTCTGCACCTGTCAGCCCTTTTGCCGCCATGCGATCACGCGCTTCGTCCGGTGACCGGCCCCGCATCAGGGCTTCGGACTGCGCCAGACAATTGGCCAAAAGCAGGCGGTGATGATGAGTCAGCTCGGGTTCGTGCCCTTCGGCGGCAACCATGAATTCGCATGGGATGACATCTGTGCCCTGGTGAATCAGTTGGTAGAAGGCGTGCTGGCCGTTTGTTCCCGGCTCACCCCAAACCACTGGGCCCGACGGAACAGTCAGCGAAGACCCATCCATGGCCACAGATTTGCCGTTCGATTCCATTTCCAATTGTTGGAAATAAGCAGGCAGCCTTAACAACCGCTGATCATATGGCAGCACCGCGCGGCTGGTATGGCCCAGAACCTGACGATGCCAGATACCGACCAGCGCCAGCATGACGGGCATGTTCTCGATCCAATCCGCCGAGCGGAAATGCAGATCCATCGCCTGCCCACCACGCAGAAAAGCATCAAACGCGTTTGAGCCGACAGCGATCATGACCGGCAGGCCCACCGGCCCCCAGACCGAATAGCGCCCACCGACCCAATCGGCGAAACCGAACACATGCGCTTCGGGAATGCCAAACGCCTGCGTCTTGTCCAATGCGCTGGATACGGCGGCAAACTGCCGGGACGGATCGCCTCCGCCTTCGGACATCCAGGCACGCGCCGTTCGTGCGTTGGTCATTGTCTCGATAGTCGTGAAAGTTTTCGAGGCAACAATCACCAGGGTCCGCGTCGGATCCAACTGGCGCAGGGTGTCCGCGATATGCGCGCCATCCACGTTCGAAACATAGTGCAGACGCGGCCCATCATGATACGGAGCCAGCGCATGTGTCGCCATGACAGGGCCCAGATCCGACCCGCCGATGCCGATATTCACCACATCGGAAAAGCTGCCCCCTGCCCCCGCAATGGCACCACCGCGCACTTCTTCGGCAAAGACCCTCATCCGTTGCAACGTGTCCAGAACCTCGGGCATGACGTCCTGACCATCCACTTCGACCGGGCCACCATCCAGATTGCGCAAGGCCGTGTGCAACACCGCACGCCCTTCGGTTTCGTTGATCTTTTCGCCCGCAAACATCGCATCGCGCCGCGCCGCAAGACCGGCGTCTTCGCAGAGTTGGATCAGGGCTGTACGCGCATTCTCGTCGATTTGCGTCTTGGAGTAATCAAAGAGCATATCCCCGGCCGAAGCTGAAAATTCCGCAGCCCTGTTCGCGTCTGCCTCAAACAGGTCCAAGATACGGCGGTCCGCGTCTGCCAATGCCTTCAGAGCGTCCAGTTGCATGTGTTTACTCCGACCAATGGACAGTTATGCCACTGAGAACCGCGGCGATTGGTGCATCTTCCGGTGGCAGCGACATGGCTTTTTCCAAAGCATCGCGCTTTGCCTGACCATAGATGATCAGGTGCTTTGACAGCGCGCCGTCCAAAATCGGTGCCGTCAGCGAAATGCGCGCCTCTGGCTGCACCTCTGTACGAGCAACAGCCAGCGTTGGCGCGTTACTGTCCAGCGCCTCGGCCAACCCTTCCATCCCCGGAAACAACGAAGCCGTATGCATGTCGTCGCCCATTCCAAGCACAAGAACGGACAACGGCAACACCGGCGCGATCAGGGATTCGATTTCGGGCAACGCCGCCTCGGGTTCCGCACCGGGTACATAGAGCGGGATGTAATGCGCAACAGATGCCCGGTTGGTCAGCAGCCTTTCACGAATCAAACGCTCGTTCGAACGCTCGTGATCGGCAGGTACACACCGTTCATCGGTAGGCAGAATACGCACACGGTCCCACGCCAGATCGGCAGCACATAGGCTATCAAACACTGGCCCGGGGGTTGTCCCGCCGGGAACGGCCAATGCGACTGTCTCATGATGTAGCAATGCAGATTCCAGATCACCCGCCAAGGTATTTGCCACGTCGATGGCCAGCATTTCTCGGTCTGCATATTCCAGAATATTCATGGCTTGATTCCTTGCCAACGGCGACCGTCTCTTTTCATCAGCAGCTCGGCGTCGCCCGGCCCTGAGCTGCCGCTGTCATAAGGTTTCGGCACGTCACCACGTGCCAGCCAGCCGGCGATGATCGGATCGGTCCAGGCCCAGGCGGCCTCGACCTCATCGCCGCGCATGAACAGCGTCTGGTTCCCCCGGATCACATCCATCACCAACCGTTCATAAGCATCCGGAGGGTCCTGATTTTCGGGCCCCAAGGCTTCGGCAAAGCTCATGTCCAGTGGAACATCGACCAGACGCATCCCGCCCGGCCCCGGTTCCTTGATCGTCACCTTCAAGGTGATCCCTTCGTTGGGCTGCAAGCGGATCGACAGCGCATTGGCGTGCCGTCCGGCTTCTTCGCCGAAGATCGAATGTGGCGCGTCCTTGAACATAACATTGATCACCGAAGACCGCGCCACCAACCGCTTTCCTGTGCGCAGATAGAATGGCGTTCCAGCCCACCGCCAGTTGCTGATATGGGCCTTCAACGCCACATAGCTTTCGGTGGTCGATCGCGGATTGCCAACGCAGTCCCGGTATCCCGGCCCATCTGGCCCTGCTGCAAACTGACCGCGCACAATGTGATGCGGCTCAACCGAATCAAGGGCTCGGATCACCTTGAGTTTCTCGTCGCGCACCGCGTCAGGATCAAATTTGGCCGGGGGTTCCATCGCGATCAGGCAGAGCAATTGCATCAGGTGGTTTTGCACCATGTCCCGCATAGCGCCTGCGCGCTCATAATACTCCTCGCGCCCGGAAATCCCCACGGTTTCCGCGACCGTGATTTGAATGTGGTCGACATATTGGCTGTTCCACAAGGGTTCGAACAGCATGTTGCCAAAGCGCACAGCCATAAGGTTCTGCACGGTTTCCTTACCCAGGTAATGGTCGATCCTGTAAATCTGGCTTTCGTCGAAATGCGCAGCCAGCGTGGCATTCAGGGCCCGCGCACTGTCCAGATCATGGCCAAACGGTTTTTCCACCACGATGCGGGTGTCGTCCGTCGCCAGATCATGCGCCCTGACCCGCTCGGCCAACGGGCCGAACAAACCTGGACCGACAGAGAAATAAAACGCCCTTATGCGGTCCGGCGACAGCTTTTCGCCCAGAACATCCCAGCCTTCTGCAGTCATTGCATCCAGCGACACGTAATCGACGCGCTGCAAAAACCGCGTTAGCGCCCGGCTGTCCTGCGCCCGCTTCGGTGCGTGTTGGCGCAAAGAGACGGCGACCATCTCACGAAACTCCTCCGCCGTGTGGTTTGCACGGGCGGCGGCAAGAATATTTGCATCCTCATGCCATTGCCCCGCACAGAATCGACGGAACAGCGCAGGCAGGATTTTGCGCTGCGCCAGATCGCCGGTACCGCCGAAAATAATCAGATCAAAAGGATCAACTGGGATGACGCGTGAAACCATAAGCTGTCCTTACCCCGCCCCTTTCGGCATGTCCAATGTTAGCGCAATCAAATCTGAAAATTCAAAGCTCATCAAAACTCTGTCAGAACCGTCGCGTCACCCTTACCAAATCCCAAACAACACGCTAGTTCAAACCGACGACTTCAAAAAACCGGATCCGGGAATGAGAGACAACGCCCCACAGCTCGCCAATATCGGCAAGTTTCAAGACAAATTGGTGACGGCAGACGGGCAGACCCGCGCAACGGTTTCACTGACTCAGCCCGACACGCTGTGGTTCAATACTGGTACGCTGTGCAACATTGAATGCGTGAACTGTTACATCGCAAGCAGTCCGACCAATGACGCTTTGGTTTATCTGACCGCTGATGAGGTTCGCGATTATCTGGATCAGATTGAAGAGCGCAACTGGCCCGTGCGCGAAATCGGCTTTACCGGCGGCGAACCCTTTATGAACCCCGAGATGATCGAGATGACGCGTTCCGCGCTGGAGCGTGGCTATGAGGTCCTGATCCTGACCAATGCAATGGCCCCGATGATGCGCCGCAAGATGCGCGAAGGGTTGTTGGACCTGCAAGACAAGTACAACGACAAACTGACCCTGCGTATCTCGGTCGATCACCACCGCCCCGGCCTGCACGATGAAGAGCGTGGCAAAGGCAGTTTCGACAAAACCGTTGCCGGAATGGAATGGTTGCGCGATCACGGCTTCAACATGGCGATCGCAGGCAGGACCGTTTGGGGAGACACGGATGCAGAAAGCCGCGCGGGCTACGCTGCCTTCTTTGCCCAGCATAGCTTTGACATCGACGCCTACAATCCGGCTCAGACAGTTTTGTTCCCGGAAATGGACGAAACCGTGGAAGTCCCGGAAATCACAACAACCTGCTGGGGAATTCTGGACAAATCCCCAAATGCGGTGATGTGCGCAAGTTCGCGCATGGTGGTCAAACGCAAAGGTGCGGATCGCCCTGCCGTTTTGGCCTGCACCTTGCTGCCTTACGAACCCGAATTCGAGATGGGGCACAGCCTGGCCGAAGCCGAGGCGGATGTTCACCTCAACCACCCTCATTGCGCCAAGTTTTGCGTTCTGGGTGGTGCCAGTTGCTCGGGGTGATCAATTCAGTTCGGGCGATTTCCAGAACTTGGTGCCGGATGCACCTGCTGACACGCGCCAACCTTTTTTGCTGAGCACAAAGAAAGAGCGCCCGTCGGTAAAGCGAACGGTTTCGGCTGTTTTCTCTTCTCCATACATGGCACCGGTTTCCGCCGTTGCGTCATAGCCATGGGTTATGAAGTGTTCCAGGTCCGCCGGGGTTTCGAACAGGATCACGAATTTGGTCTCAAAACCGCCAATGCCGATGGCCGCGCCGACGCCACCAGTGCCCATGTTCATATAAGTGTGTTGCCCTGTGTCTTTCGAAACCGCCACACCGCGCCCGTATCCCGCTGAGACCGGGAAAACAGAAATCTTGCGCGAGTCGAAAGCCGCATAACCTGCGCTGACGTCATAAAGTGACTGCGCTTCGGGGTTTTCGGTAAGCAGCTGATCAAGAATCTCTCCTGCCATCACGTCCAGCTTGGCACGCGTTTCTTCCGGTGTTGCTTCGTTGGACAACAAGTCCGACGTGGAATTTATGGTTTCATCGACGGCCTCAGCGCCTTTGCCAATTGTTTCACCGACGCTTTCTGCGCCACGGCCAATCGCATCTGCGGTGTTCTCAGCACCTTTCTTGATCTTGCCCAGAACGCCTTCGGCAAACACAGGGCCACTCAGGCTCAGCATTGCAGTAAAAAGTACCGCTCGTTTCATCGTATTTTATCCTGTGGCTCCAATGAATTGGCGGCCACCATACCCGACTTGCCTTATTTGAGAACGGGTATTTTGATGCTCAGACAGACTTTCTGGTCTGCTCAGTTCACGCGGAACTCACCCACCATGTTGCGCCATTCGCCCGGCGCGATCATTTTACGATGGGTGAACTTGACGGAATGTAACGGACCCTCGATTTCCCGCTGCCAGAAATCGATAAATTCGAACAGTTTCGGGTGATCCGGCGCAAGGTCGTATTCTTGCCAGATGAACGTGTTCAAGACATGGATATAGTCGGGCATATGATAGAAGAATTCTGCCGTTGTCAGACCGTACCCTTTAAGCATCAATTCGGTTTCGCTTGGGTTCATGCGGACCTCCGGTTTGTTGCAAGGTCTCTTCAGGCTAGCACAGAAACCTTCTAATTATTGGATAACAATATGTTACTGGGACGTTACCGTGGTTTTTCGCGCTCAATGCGCTGCTTGCTTGCACCTTATGTGCCGGGTCTGATAAGGTGCATCCACAAGATATAGACCCAAGCCAAAGATCGGGCAGTTTACGTGAGCGATACGCCAGAAATTCCTGAAAACATGGACGAAACCCCGCCAGAGCGCCCAGTGTATGACGGCCCGACGGTCTCCATCGAATCCGAAATGCGCACGTCCTATCTGGACTACGCCATGTCGGTCATCGTCAGCCGCGCAATCCCGGATTTGCGCGACGGGCTGAAGCCGGTGCATCGCCGGATTCTGTACGCCATGCACGAGACGGGGAATACGCACGACAAAGCCTACCGCAAATCGGCGCGCCCCGTTGGCGACGTGATGGGTAAATACCACCCGCACGGCGACAGCGCGATTTATGACGCTCTTGTGCGGATGGCACAGGACTTCTCGATGTCGCTGCCGCTGCTGGACGGTCAGGGCAACTTTGGCTCGATGGACGGCGATAACCCGGCGGCGATGCGCTATACCGAAGTGCGCATGGACAAACCGGCTGCCGCGTTGTTGGCCGATATCGAAAAAGAGACCGTCGATTTTCAGGATAACTACGACGGCAAGGACAAAGAGCCGACCGTTCTGCCCGCGCGCTTCCCCAACATGCTGGTCAATGGGGCCGGTGGTATCGCGGTGGGTATGGCGACCAATATTCCGCCTCACAATCTGGGTGAGGTGGTCGACGCCACGCTGGCGCTGATCGACGATCCTGACCTGACTTCAGAGCAGTTGATTGAATACGTCCCCGGCCCTGATTTCCCAACGGGTGGCGTCATGTTGGGCCGTTCTGGCGCGCGCAAGGCCTATCTTGAGGGCCGCGGCAGCGTCATCATCCGCGCCAAGACCCGTGTCGAAGAAATCCGCAAGGATCGCTATGCGATTGTCGTGGACGAGATCCCGTATCAGGTGAACAAAGCCTCGATGATTGAAAAGATCGCCGAAGCGGTGCGCGAGAAACGCATCGAAGGCGTGAGCCACGTGCAGGACGAATCCGACCGTAACGGCGTGCGTGTGGTGGTCGAACTGAAGCGGGATGCCACGCCCGAGGTGGTCCTGAACCAGCTCTATCGGTTCTCGCCGATGCAGACGTCTTTCGGCTGCAACATGCTGGCGCTGAACGGCGGCCGCCCAGAACAACTGACCCTACGCCGATTCCTGACGTCCTTCATCGACTTCCGTGAGGATGTTGTTGCCCGCCGCACAGCCTACGACCTGCGCAAAGCGCGCGAGCGCAGCCACATCCTGTGTGGTCTGGCCGTAGCCGTGTCAAACGTGGACGAAGTGGTCGCCACCATCCGTTCATCTGCTGACGCCGCCGAAGCGCGCGAAAAACTGATGACCCGCCGCTGGCCTGCATCCGAGATCGAAGGCTATCTGCGCCTGATCGACGATCCGTTGTCCAAGATGAATGACGATGGCACCTATAACCTGACCGAGGTTCAGGCCCGCGCGATCCTGGAATTACGCCTGCAACGCCTGACGCAGTTGGGCGTCAAAGAGGTCACGGACGAACTGGAAGACCTGGCTGCCAAGATCAAGGAATATCTGGATATTCTGTCCTCGCGCGAGCGCATCATGGGTATCATCGCAGATGAACTACGCAGCGTCCGCGAACAATTCGCGGTCGACCGCCGCACCGAGATTGTCGACTGGTCCGGCGATATGGAAGACGAAGACCTGATCGAGCGCGAAGACATGGTCGTGACCGTCACCTCAGGCGGCTACATCAAGCGGACTCCGTTGGCAGATTTCCGTGCGCAGAAACGTGGCGGCAAAGGTCTTTCGGGGATGCAGACCAAGGAAGAGGATGTTGTCACCAACCTCTTCGTAGCAAACACGCATACCCAACTGCTGTTCTTCACCACCGAAGGGATGGTCTACAAGCTCAAGACCTGGCGCTTGCCGCAGTCCAGCCGCACCGGCAAGGGCAAGGCCATCGTCAACATCCTGCCGATCCCGACCGGTGTGTCCATCGCCGCTATTATGCCCGTCGATGTGCCGGACGAAGAGTGGGAAAACCTGCAAATCGTCTTCGCCACGAGTGCCGGAGATGTACGCCGCAACCGTCTGTCGGACTTCACCAATGTCCGCCGCAACGGCAAGATCGCGATGAAGCTGCCCGAAGATGTAGAACTGGTGAATGCACGCATCTGTTCGGAAGACGAAGACGTGATGCTGGTTACCAATTCGGGCCGCGCGATCCGCTTCCGCACCACCGACGTGCGTGTCTTCAACTCGCGCGAATCCACCGGTGTGCGCGGCATCAAACTGACAAACGGCGACCGCGTGGTCTCGATGTCCGTAATTCGCCATTTCGAGGCCGACCCGGACGAGCGCGCGGCTTACCTTAAGATGCGCCGCGCTGTGGCTGGCATTGCCGATGACGGTGAGGCGGACGAAGACGAAGCAACCCCAGGCTCGATCACGCAGGAGCGCTATGCCCAGATGTCTGCAGCCGAGAACCTGATCCTGACCATCACAACCGGCGGCGCAGGCAAGCTGAGTTCCAGCCACGACTACCCTGTCCGGGGACGTGGTGGTATGGGCGTCGCAGCCATGGACAAGGCGATGCGTGGCGGTGAGCTTGTGGCATCCTTCCCGGTTGAAATCGACGACCAAATCATGCTTGCCACGTCCAAAGGCCAGTCGATCCGTGTCCCGGTCGAAGGTATTTCCTTCCGGTCCCGCAGTGCGGGTGGCGTCCGTGTCTTCAACACTGGCAAAGGCGAAGAGGTTGTCAGCGTCGCCTGGATCGCCGATCAGGGAGAAGACGAGACAGAAGAGTAACCGGTTGAAACCGTGACAAACAAAGAACCCGAGGTGAACACACCTCGGGCTTTTTGTTTCCTAAGCCCTGCTGGTCGCTTTGACACGCGTACAGAGCAAAATCAGTGACTAGGCCGCTTTCCTCTTTTGACGGCGACCATAAGCGAACAGGCCACCGATACCGCCCAAAAGCAGCCAACCAGCCGCAGGCAATGGAACAGGTGCAATCGTGTATTGGCCGTACAGCGTTGCGGTGTTCTGCATGTTCTCCACGGTCATGAAGCCGTTGGAAATCGTGCTGCCACCGTCCTGAGAAAACCCAAGTACCGAGAACACAAAGTTCTGACCGCCAAAGGTGAAATTCTGAGACCCAAGCGCATTGGTGATTGTCACGATGTCATCGCATGGCGTTGTGTTCAAAGGGCAGTTGTCAGGACGATTGAGGGTTTCATCATGCGTCAGAGCAAATGTCGAAGACACCAGCGGACCGTTTTCAATGAGAATATCAACCGAGAGGTCAACAGAGTTCAAGGTCGGCCCGTAAATAGGAAAGTTCAGATGCGTGAATTCACCAAGCTCGAAAGCCGTGTTTGGCAGCAACCCGGCAATCGGTGTGCCGGTAGGTGTGAAATCATATCCGCTCTGGCTGCTGCCACTTCCCCAACGCAAGGAAATTGTTGACCCTGTCGAGCTCTCAGTTACGCCCGTCGTCGGATTCACGTTATCCCACGACGGCGTTATCCCCGATACCGTCAACGCCGAAGCAGCGCTACCAACAATCATCCCGACAAAAGCAGTCGCAACAACGTTTCGAATAAACGTCATGTGTTAAACCCTTACCCTAGACTCACCTTTTACGCTTCACACCCGTTTAGAGTGCTAGACTGAACACCTCAAACCATTACTCTATGCACCACAATTTAGCCACGTTTTCGCCCAACTTCAGGTCTCCTGTAGTCATTTCGT
This sequence comes from Ruegeria sp. BHSB064, assembly GCF_059613205.1. Lineage (NCBI taxonomy): Bacteria > Pseudomonadati > Pseudomonadota > Alphaproteobacteria > Rhodobacterales > Roseobacteraceae > Ruegeria > Ruegeria sp. BHSB064. The sequence goes on along the minus strand of NZ_JBXWSB010000038.1, from coordinate 3,891 downwards.
GAATTCTGGCGAAACAATTTACTTCAAAGTTTTTTGTTGCCACCCCCTTGGAAACAAACGGCTTAGTTGAACAATTCAAGTTTGAGACCGATCGACGAAACGTTGTGGCGCGTGTGCGCGTCCACCAATGGCGTCTCATAGAAAAACCGAGAATGGCTGACGTTTGCGCGGCAAAACCGTCACAAACGGCAAACAACTCCAGGACGATCCACCAACGAAGACATACATCCGCTTTTGTGGAACATCCGCAATCCAGAGTTGGTGCCGAATCTAAGACGGCAATGAGCGCACATGTATTGGGGTTTACAGCCCGTATAGTGCGCCGAACTTCTCTTCCAGATACGAAAGCAATGGCTCTGGCCCCGGCTCTACACCGCTGGCACGCGCGATGATGTCGCGTGGCGCGTAAAGCCCGCCATGTTGCTGAACCTGATACTTCAACCAGCTTGTCGCGCCCGAGGTGTCACCCTTGGCCAGTTGCGTGTCCAGCCCCGGCACCGCCGCACGCAGGGCCTGATAAAGGCAGCCAGCGTAAACGTTGCCCAGCGAATAGGTCGGGAAGTAGCCGAACAGCCCAACGGACCAATGGACGTCCTGCAAACAGCCATTCGAAGGTTTGTCGACCGCGTACCCGAAGTCTGCCTTGAAACGGTCGTTCCAAGCGGATTCAAGGTCGCTAACCTGCAAATCCCCGGCCATCAGGGCGCGTTCCAGATCAAAACGCAGCATGATGTGTAGGTTGTATTGCACCTCATCAGCCTCGGTGCGGATATATCCGTTGTGGACACGGTTGACGGTCGCATAGAACGCATCTGCGTTTGCGATGCCGAAATCTCCAAAAGCCTCAGTCATCTGGCTGAACAGCCAACCGGTAAAGGCGCGCGAACGGCCAAGCTGATTCTCATAAATGCGGCTTTGGCTTTCGTGCACACCCATCGATACGCCGCGCCCCAGCGGGGTCAGCAGGTAGGCTTTATCGATACCCTGTTCGTAGGCGGCATGCCCGACCTCATGAATGGTGGAATAGAAGCAATTGAACGGATCCGTTTCACTGGTGCGCGTGGTGATACGCACGTCCAGACCGCTGCCCGAGCTGAACGGATGCACCGCTTTGTCCACGCGGCCGTTATTCAGATCATAGCCAAAAGTTGTCGCCAGCTTTTGCGACAGGCGCATCTGAATCAGCTCATCGAAACTGCCACTCAGGGCTGTCGGCTCGGGACGATCCAGTACCGCGGCGCGCAAGGCCACCAGGCGCGGACGCATTTCATCAAAAATGGCCGCGATCTGCGCGCCGGTTGTATAGGGCTCGTAATCCTCGACCATGGCGTCATAGACGTCTCCGCCCTGCGCCAATGCCTCACCCTCCTGACGCTTGAGAGAGACAACTTCTTCCAAAACCGGAAGGAAGGCTGAAACGTCTTCATCCGCCCGGGCCTGAGCCCAGGTTCTCTGTGCAGCGGACGTGACGCGGGCAATTGTTGTTGCCAGATCGGCTGGCACTTTCACGGCGCGTTCATAAGCGCGGCGGATTTCACGAATTTGCGCTTTGCCAACCTCATCCTGCGGTGCTGCCTGCTCCAGCCACTCAGCCACGCGCGGGTCAGATTTTCGTGCGTGAAGCACAGCCTCGATCGCCGCCATTTCTTCGGCACGCTGTGGGGCCGCACCGCGCGGCATGACGGTTTCCTGATCCCAGCCAAGCCGCCCGGCAATCTGGCCCAAAGCCGAGGTTTCCCGTTGAAAGGCCATAAGCTCGTTGAAAGCGGTCATAGGATCATACTCCGCGCAGGGATGTTGCGATGGGATAAGCGGTCAGGAACCGGGCACGCAGGATCAGGGTCCAGACGACAACGGCCATAAATTGGTGGAAGATCGCGATCTGCCAGGGTGCGCCGTAGACCACGGTCACGATGCCGACGACAACCTGCAACGCCAGCACGGCAAAGGCGGCATTGAAGGCAAAGCGTGTCTGCGGATGAGCACTGGTGCCGCCACGACGCCAGACGATGAAGGCGAAGATGAACAGTAGATACCCCGCACAGCGGTGAATGAACTGCACCAATCCGGGACTTTCAAAGAAGTTCCGCCACATCGGCTCCAGCGCTGTGGCATCCGGTGGGAAAACTTGCCCACCAATCAAGGGCCAGTCGGTGTAAGACCGCCCGGCGTCGATCCCGGCAACCAGCGCGCCGATGAGTATTTGTAAAAAGGCGAAATGCATCAGACCGGTGGACAGCGAGAACAGTTTAGCTTCTTTCGCGCGGCGCGCCTGTATCAGGTCGCGTTCTTCGCGACCCAGTTCAAAGATATACCACGCCAGAAAGCCCAGGATCACAAAGGCAAGTCCCAGATGCGTGGCCAGTCGATAACTTGCAACGGCGGTCATGCCCTCGCCCTGCGTCACACCCGAGGCGACCATCCACCAGCCGACCGCACCCTGAACACCGCCCAAAAGCCCTGGAATCAACAGTTTGCCGGTCCAGCCGGTTGGGATTTTGCGCGCTGCAAGAAAGCCAAAAAAGCCAATGGCCCAGACAAGACCGATCACGCGGCCCAGTTGACGGTGACCCCATTCCCACCAGTAGATGAACTTGAAATCGTTCAACTCCATCCATTGGTTTTGGATTCGCCACTGGTCGATTTGTTTGTACTTGTCGAACTCTGCCTGCCAATCCGCCTCATTCATCGGCGGGATGGCTCCGGTGATCGGGCGCCATTCCGTAATCGAAAGGCCGCTGTCGGTCAGACGCGTCAGGCCACCAACTGCGATCATCACAACAACCAAAGCAAACAGGACCATCAGCCAAATGCGGATCGCCTGCCGCGCGCCGCCGCGTCCCCGGTCGATCATTCCCGGTTGCACGGCCTGTTGTTTTTCGGTGTCCGAGACCTCTTCGAAGATGCTGCGCTTACCGCTCATGCTGTCCTCATGTCCTGATTTTGTCGCAAGCTAGGGCTTGGGGGAAGATAGGTCCAGCCTCAGCTTTTGTCTTTCCAGCGGACCATCTGCCGCATGATCCCATGCAGCATCTGCACATCAGCCCGCGTCATCCGCATCCGCGACCACAGGTTGCGCAGGTTTACCTTCATTCCTTCGGATTTTTCGGGGGGATAAAAGAACCCGGCCTCTTCCAAACGATCCTCGTAATGCTCGACCAGCTTTTCCACTTCGATCCCAGTGGCCCAGTCGCCCTTGCCCAGATCGGTGGTCTCATGCACCACGTCTCCGGTCTGGCGCATCCATTCATAGGCGGACAGTAATACGCACTGCCCCAGGTTCAGCGAGGCGTATTCCGGGTTCACCGGAACCGAGATGATGGCGTTGGCCTTTGCGATGTCCTCATTCTCAAGCCCTGCGCGTTCAGGACCGAACAGCACGGCGACTTTCTCACCGGCAGCGACCTTTTCGGCAGCGATCTGCATCGCACGCTCTGGGCTGTAGACCGGCTTGGTCAGCCCGCGTTGCCTTGCCGTAGTGGCAAAGACAAACGTGCTGTCGGCCAGCGATCCGGCGAGATCGTCAAACAACTGCGCCTCATCCAGCAACCGCCCCGCCCCGCTGGACATGGCCACCGCCTTGGGGTTCGGCCAGCCGTCGCGTGGGGCCACGATGCGCATACGGTCCAGACCGAAATTCCACATCGCACGCGCGGCGGCCCCGATGTTTTCGCCCATTTGCGGGCGCACGAGCACAAAGGAGGGCTGGGATGTATCGCTGGGCATGGCTGTCTCCGAAAAGTTCCGCCCGCTCTAATCCTCCAGCGTTAACAGGGCAAGCCGATCTGCTTCTTCTGTTTCCAAATACCTGCTCGGCGGGCTAAAAAGTTTGCTTCCCCGCCGCAATCCGCTAAACCGCGCCAAAGATCAAAAGCCGAAGGACGCGCCCAT